>NZ_WHJF01000195.1:0-5059 GCF_011682185.1 Massilia genomosp. 1 | reverse complement strand
GATGCAGACCAGGATAACGTCGATCGGAAAGCGCATCCCTTTGAAGTTGAGCATGTCGATTCGTCCTGGGTTCGGGCGCCGCAGTTTACATGATTGCCCCGTCGACGTTCGCTAATGCGACAGAACCCTAATGGGTATGTATAAGCGCTCGCAAAAACATGGCATCACACGCCTCATCCGGTGGTACTTTGCGGAAAAAATGTCGCGCAAGAATAGCGATTCTGGTTCTGTCGCATTAGCGGACGTCGGCGGGCCTGTCGGGTAAACTGAGGTGCCCGAATCCAGGAATCGACAGGTTCTGTCGCATTAATTTTTTTGCACATACTTTACACACTATATGTAGTGTAGAAATGGAGAAATAGAACTGCTGGTAGCGATAAATTTCGCTAATGCGACAGAACCACTAGAACATCACCACGTTCAAGGATGTACGCAGGTACTGTCAACTTACGGGTGCGGGGAAAATTTTGTAAAGTAGCGGGATGAAAAAATCCCAACTCTACTGCGGCTTCCGCTACCCGGCAGAAATCATCAGTCATGTCGTATGGCTCTACTTCCGGTTCGCGCTGAGTTTTCGCGACATAGAAGAGCTGATGGCCAGTCGTGGCATCATCGTCACCTACGAGACGATCCGCCAATGGACATTGAAGTTCGGCCAGGGCTATGCCAATGAACTTCGCCGGCGTCAACCGCAGCGCGGGGACAAATGGCATCTTGACGAGGTGGTGCTAACAATCAAGGGCAAGCACCATTACCTCTGGCGTGCAGTCGATCAGAACGGTCAGGTGCTCGATATCTTGATGCAGAGTCGGCGCAACCGACAGGCAGCAAAGCGTTTTTTCCGCAAGCTCCTCAAGGGCTTGCGTTACGCACCACGGGTGCTGATCACCGACAAGCTGAAGAGCTATGCTGCGGCGAAGAAGCAAATCATGCCGGGTGTCGAGCATCGCCGGCACAAGGGCCTGAACAACCGGGCCGAACTCTCGCTTCAACCGACGCGGCAACGAGAACGACAGATGCGCCGCTTCAAATCAGCCGGCCAAGCTCAGCGCTTTTTGTCGGCACATGGCCCGATCAACAATGCCTTCCGCTGCCAGCGCAACCGCTTGACAGCGGAGCAGTACCGGCGCGTCCGCACGCAGGCATTTTCTGTATGGAATGAGGTCACCCAGGTCGCAAAGAACGTTTAATTTGTGGGATAGTATTACCCGACCAGAAGCAATTTCACCTGGAATTCTACAACTCGCCGTCCCGGTTCAGCAAGTTGACAGTACCATCGGGACGTTGCAAGGCGAAGTTTGGGCACGGCCGTATAGTGGCCGTCGGGGTGGGTGGTATCGCTGCGCGGCCCTGGTTCACGGACAGACATACGTGCCAGCAACGCGGGAGCGCGTGCCGCGATCCTGGCCGAAGTCATGCGCCCGCAGACGCACTTGCTGGCCAAACAGGCGCGCAAGAGCGTCAGAAATGATACTGTGTTCCGCAAACCCGAGCCGGCGCGGCGCGAGACGGGCGGGTTGGGTACAGCTCTTTAAATTAGACTTGGGAGCGACCTCATGATGTTATTAACGCTGTCGCGATTTGAAAAGCATTATTAACATTTAATCTGAAACATTAGTCGGCGCGTTGAAATATTCAGAAAAATAACGTTGCATTCTTGAAATAAAAGTGTTGAAAGTTAATATTACATTTTAGTCCGTTATAATCTCTTTTATTAATTGGATTGTTTCTGCCGCGCACTCGTCAGGTACTGATCAGCTAGTTTCTCCCAATTTTTATGTGGCTCTATCCCCGCGCTTTTCCAAAATTCATAGAAGCGCGAAACAAACGGTCCAGGCACTTCCGCTGCTGAGCCTCTCCATTCTGCTTTCCCACAAACAAAATCTACCGTAATTTTTCCAAGTTCGCGTTTCTCGCGGAAAAAAATAATGCTATGGTGCGGGGAGAAAAGACAGGACTTAGCGCCTACTTCTGGCATAAACGGTTTAAGATCTACACGTTGGCTAACACTACTTTCTTTGTCGCCCTCTAAGAGTAGATCGATAAGTAACGCTGATTGCTCTTTAGTAAGAATTTTGCTTATATAAATTATATCGATAGGAATTAATGACAAACCCTGTTCAGAATCAAGTGCGTCCAACTGCGAGGAATGTTCAGTAAGCAGGATTTTGTCCGCTGAACGAACGACCGCAATTATTTCGCGAGTAAATTGCAAATTTGGCGCCTCTTTTGCAACTATCCTCGGTACAGATTTCGGCGTCGAAGACCGTCCAGACTCAGGATTGCAGCCTAATGATAATATAGCTAACAAAGAAAATATAACGTGATTTTTTTTATGGAAAACATATAGATAGAATATAGATAAACAAATTCAGTGTGCGGCTAATCGTAGCTAGCCGCACCTCTGAAAATTCACACTAACGTTTTACTTACGCATCCCCGGCACTTTAGTGACCCAAGGCCCCTGTCCGTCCCAAGAAGGGGGCGGGAAGAACTTCCCAGATCCAAGCATGCCGTCATTGCCAAACCATGCTCCTTCTGTTGGGGAGAAGACCCAAGTCCCAAGTTCAGTGGCTAGCAATTCTGCATACCCAGCTTGCCCTCCGGGGCGGTCTCTGCCAGTGTCACATGATCCAAAAATAATCGGCTGACCGTGCCAATTCTTATCAGCCCGAATTATTTTTGCCAAATCTTTTGGAAACATCAAACTATGGTTAAATGGCCCGTACATCACAACTGGAGCTCCATGTCCAGCGACCGTATAATAACCCGGAACATTCCAAGAATTTGCGCCATTCCACATTTTCGTTTCGGAGGGACTGAAAAAATTCAAATTCGCGAGGCCAAACGGGTCTAGGCTTGTGAGCGGATCGCCACCGACATAAGCGTAGGTATTTATCCCGCCGTCAAGCCCGATGGGATCGCTCTGCACATACCGCCCACCTGACGCACTTTTCTCTAAATCTCGCTACATTTTCTAGTCGAATCAACCGCTTGCAGCAACTAAATTCAGATGCCGCCCCGCATTGTTGCAAATTTCCCTAGACACGCATTCTGGCTTGCGCGCACGCACGAGGCAAGGCATTTCTGGCACGGGGTGGCGGATCGGCGGCACTGACCCGTGCGCCCGCCTGATAAACCATTGGGGACCTAGAAAAACCTACTGCGCGGCGACATTGCCGCTCTGCGATGCTCACCGTACCTGCTACGGCTGCGCTTCTCGAACGACACTGACGCCGCTCGCCACGGTTTTTCGAGGTCCCCCATTGAGTGTGATCACTACCCTGTTCCCCTCGTATAACTAATCGAATTTTTCTAATATACTTATCGCTTCGCTGGATCTAAGGAATCGAGAGAACACCTCATCTGCGTGGCTGCACATATCATTCTCGAGGGGGACGACGCGTTCGACCGTTACAAATTTCCACGTTATCTGCCCCCTCTCAGATGGATAAGTTACTCCAGACTTGCTCCTGCCAATTTCTTTTGCTTTGTCCAAAGCATCACTTTCAGAGGACGCAAGGATAAAAACCATCACTTCCTCCCAAAAACTGTCCGTGATTTCAGAATCTTCAGCTCTCTGTATCTCGCTTCTGAAAAATAAACTTGCTAAAAATCGCATATTCGACCTCATTTCTTAAAACGAAGATCATTCAATAGTTTCCAAGCAGTTTTGGCAGTCTTGTCGCCATTCTTCGAGGCATCCAAAATGGTTTTCAATGTTTTATCTTTCCATTGCCCTGGAAAAACTTCTTTAACGCTGCCTTTACATTCTTTACCCATGATTTCCTGCGCGGTTTTCCCGAATCGGGAAATAGAATTTTGAATTAAAGTTCTTTGTTCTGCGGACCCGGCAGCCTCGATTAAGGTTTCTAGCTCAGCAATATCGGCTCTATGCCGTTTTGAGTGGAACTGGACAGCCGGCACGGTAGATGGTAGATCGCAACGGAGCGGCGGCTGGTTGTAGTGGATTGGCCGGAAGGTTTTTAAACTTGGACATGCGAAGGTAGGCGATGGCGACGAAGTTCTTCACTGTGCGAAATCCGCGGGCGGCCCGTTTGACTTGTTGGAGCATCCCATTCATCGCCTCGACGTAGGCGTTGCTGCGGGTTCTGTCGCGTTGTTGAGTCCAGCACGGATTTTTTCGCGCTGAGCATGACCCCGGCTTACACTGGACGGACTTGTCCTGCCAACGCATAAAACTGGTCGGAGAATGACATGGGCGAAGCGTCATCGACGGCGAACTGACCCTTTCGAATCATGTGCATCAGCTCGATGCCGGCGAGCACGGAGCCGGCAGACCGGAACGATTTGAAGTTGAGCATCGGCCTGGTCATTCGCTTGATGGCGCGATGGTCCTGCTCGACGATGTTATTGAGGTATTTGACTTGGCGCACCAGGATCGGGACGTCGCGGCCAGCGTTGATCGCATCGATCGCCGCCTTATTGGCGCCGCTCTTGTCCATCGCGACCTTGTCCGGATCGCCGTTCTCTCTCATGGCCTTGTCAAAGAAGCGCTTTGCCGCAGCCATGTCGCGCTTGGCTGTCAGCAGGAAATCGACGGTCTTGCCCTGCTTGTCGACAGCGCGGTAGAGGTATTTCCAGACGCCCTTGACCTTGATGTAAGTCTCATCCATACGCCAACTGCCGCCGACCGAGCGCTTGTGTTTCCGGGCCATCTTCTCGATGAGCGGCAGGAAACGAATCGCCCAACGGTTGATCGACGAATGGTCGACCGACACGCCGCGCTCTTCCATCATCTCTTCGAGGTGCCGGTAGCTCAGCGGGTAGGCCACATACCAGCGGATGCAGACCAAGATGACGTCGATCGGAAAACGCATTCCTTTGAAGTTAAGCATGCCAGCTCGTCCAGATTTTTCGTCGTCAAAGTTTACACGATCCCTATGACGGCTCCGCTAATGCGACAGAACCGAGCGAGCCCGGAGGGCGACCGGCGGGGCGCCGTCAGAAAAACCATCGATATCGTCTTGGATGCGTCCTGCTGCTGGTGTCATATTCGATTCCATGTGGGTACCAACTTCCTTAATTAGAGTTATGA
>NZ_WHJF01000194.1:0-5076 GCF_011682185.1 Massilia genomosp. 1 | reverse complement strand
CGGCCAAGGCGAATGGCCTGGAGCCTTACACGTGGCTGCGCCGGGTACTGCGCGACTTGCCGGCGGCGAAAACCGTGGATGATGTAGCGGCGCTGCTGCCGTGGAATATGAAGGATTTGCATACCCCGGATTTAACCAGCGGAGTGACTTCCTGAACAGTCTGGGGTTGATGGATCGCTTACATTCGAGCCGTCGCCCCGCCTGACAAAACGTATTGCTTGCCTCATTGGCAACAACCTCGTACACTGAGCCAGCCAACGTACGGTGTCTGCCAAGCGCAGACCTGCGCTCAACCACAAAAGTCATCAATGATGAAATCCAAAAACCCTATTGAACTTGCTGTGTCAACTGCCTTGCCTGTTCCTCAAGTTGCACTAACTGAGCCGACACCGCTATTCACTGCAAAAGATAAGTACATTGTCGCAATGTATTCGGGAGAATTCCCGTCGATAGCAGATGCAATAAGTGAAGCGCGTCTGCCGCCTGAGACCAAGGCAATGGGCGAGTGGCCCGTTCTGCCCGGATCATCGAAAATTTTGGCGTTCAAAGCCCCGCCGCGAACAAGCGATGACGAGAATGGCGTAGTCATCTTGATCATCGAGCCACTCGCTCACGGGAAGGTGATTTTATGGTCAAGTGGTACCGATCTGGCACGCGAACTGCGCGAGGAGGCGGAAGACGACGTCGTCAATTTTCTTGAGATTACCGGTGGCGAATACAAAATTTTCGAAAGGGTGTGATCAGCCCGCCGTGTCCACCACCTGGCATCGTTCTTTTATGCGCAGTAACTGTGCCGCCTGGTACGCCCCGAACACATCGCTGAACAAACACCGGATCAGCGGATCGTCCACCAGTTCCGCATCGAGCAAATCGGCCTCGGTCTGTTGGTCGAACACCGCATCGTTCATGCGCATATACATCGAGGTCAGCGCCTCGCCCAGTTCCAGCGCCGCATACAGCCTGGCGAGGGGCACTTCGGTGGTCCACGACAAGGCATCCGGCGCGCCGACCATCATCTCGATCTTGTCGCCCTCGATCCGGTAATGGAAATGCGTACTCTCCCCCGCATGATCGAATACCGATAAACGCCACACGCGCGGCTTTTCGAAAAAACTCTCTTCCGGCAGTTCCATGCCGCGATATTTATCCAGCAAGCCCGCTGTGCAGTAATCGATCACGCGCGCGTGTTGGTCGCTAGTGAGCGCCGGGAAATGGCGGGCAATATCGGCCGTTGGCGGCGGCGTCGCGTGGCCTTCGTACCGGTAATCGACATCCTGCTCGCCGACCGGCACCACCCAGCTCAATGGCGGCGCGGCAGCCAAGCCAACGCGGTCCAGCACAAACGACACCGAAGGATTCATCCGCACCACCTGCGCATCGGGCAAGGCCGCTCCCACTTCTTGCGCGAACTTGCGGTAGGTGATCGGAAAAAACGCGTGGTTATACCAGGACCACGGCTCCTGCACGAACTGGCAGGAACTGGGCACCACATAGCGCGGCTTGAGCGCCGCCAATTGACCGATCCATTCTTCCGGCAGCCGCGGCGGCGCGGGCGCGGCGCGCGAGGGCGATAAAACGTCGATTTCGCGCATGGTCTGGAAGGGCCACAGCACCATGTCCCACGGTGCAAAGCGCGCCAGCGCCGGCAGCATGGCGGGATCGATCCACGAATCGACGACATTGAGCACATTCAGGCCGCCAGCCTGGATGTGGAACATCGAGTCCACATCCGCATCCATCGCTTCGCGCGCGATCACCGTCATCGGGCCGACCTGCACCGGCGCGTCGAGGCGCAGCTGATGCACCTTGCTAAAACCCAGCTCGCGCACCATGTCGAACAATTCGTCGAACAGGCAGTAGAGGTAGATCGGCGTGGCGCGGTCCAGCAGATCGAGGCTGTCGAACGAGCAGTGGTCGTCGTGGAAGTGGGAAATGAAGACCGCGTCGAAATGCACCGCGCGGAACTGCGCGTGGTCGAAGCGCACGTCCGGAAAAGCGTGGCAATTGCGGCTGAACGGGTTTTCGACCACCGGATCGAATGCGATGCGCGTGCCTTCGCATTCGAACACGTAGCCGGCGTGGAGAATCCTGGAGATAGTGAGCGTCATGGCGGCCATTATCTCACGCCGCATGCCACCCTGAAATGCATGGCGCGCCGGCCGATCGCCTATCATGTCGGTATAGACCGGGCATCCCGGTGGCTCAATTTTTTGCAAGTGGATAAACAATGACGATCATCGAACTCCCGTTTCGGGCAACCACCGAACAATCCTGCGCGTGGATGGAACAGCAAACCGGCACGCCGTGGACCCTGGCGCGGCTGCTGGAAAACGCGCTCACGCCGTATGTGTGGCTCGATTACGACGCCAATCACGCCGAGCTGTTCGGCGACGCCAACGGCGGCTATGCCGCGCCCATCTTCCTGGAAGCCGACACTGCGCGCCTGGCGGCCGGCAGCGAGGATGTGCTGATCACCGTCACCAAGGACGCCTACAAGATCGTGACCCAGCTGCCGGCGCCGGGTTTCCGGCGCGAGCTGCACGAGCTGCGCTTTCTCAAAAAGGAGCTGGAACGCCTGGTCGCCAGGCTCAAACACGAGGCAGAGCCGAAGCCGGTGGTGGTCGAAACGGCCAGCGAGGCGCGCGTCGGCATCAGCAAGGATGACGTGTTGGCGGCATTCGGAACCATGCTGCGGGTCGATATGCACAAGGCGCTCGACGACGCCGGCGGCATTTTCGGCGATGAAGGCGCGCGCATCAAAGGCAGCGCCCGCAAATCGAAAAAACAGGCCATGTGGAATCCGGTCACGCTCGCCCTGGGCATGAACGATGCGTACCGCGTGCCGATTTCGCAACTCAAACGTGCATTCCAGGCCCACGATTTCCTCTATCCGTGGCTGGGGCAATGGAATGAGTCGCTTGCCCTGCTTGGCAAGTAAGTTAAACTACGCCCCTTACACTCCAGTTCCGAATCTATGACCACCAAAAAACAGCCTCCGGCCAAACGCGCCCCCGAAGAACCAGTCGGCCGGCCTGAAAACCCGTTCATCAGCACCGAGTTTTTCTCCCGGATGCGCGATTACACCGAACGCGATGCGGCCTTTTCCAAGGAAATCAAGGCCATCGGCGACCGTGGCGCCGGCAAGCTGTCGACCGATGCGCGCACGGCGCCGTCGCTCGAACCACTGCGCGGTGTGATCAAAAAAGGCTTGCCGCTCAAGGATATGTTCGGCCGCATCGTGCAGGGCGTGGAATCGGGCTTGTGGGAGCCGTGGCTGAGCGCGTTCGGCTTCGAACTGCGCGGCGTCAATTACGCCAAGACCGGAGCGCGCAACGCACGCCTGGCGCTCGATATCAGCCTGGCCTCCAAAGCGACCACGGTGTTTGCCAATGCCGGCATTCTCAACTGGCGCAGCCTGGTGGCGGAAGACTGCGCCCAGGTCCAGATCGAAAAGCCGACCGAAAAGACCCCTGCCAAGGCCTACGCCATTTTCTGGCTGGACGGCGCCGACGCATAGCGCGCAGGGAGCGCGTCATGCCCTCGCCACGCCTCGTGCGGGGCGACGGCGTCGATGCGCGGCCTTGACAATTGCGGCTCGGCATTGATGGAACAACTTGCCCGCATCCTGTGCGACCACAAGCCGTGCGCGCTCACCGTGGCGATGGCGCCCACCACCCCTTGGCTGGACGCTGCAAAGCGCAAGAGCTGAATAACCACCCATAAAGGTATTCCCGTGAAAACCATGTCACACCACCTCGCCCGCACCCCGTTCAAACCGGCGTCCGCCATCATCGCCGCCTTGCTGGCTGTGGCGGCGGCGATCGCGCCATCGACCGCGCTGGCCGACCAGAATACCGCCAGGACCAATTTTTTTGCGAACATGCAACAGGCGGGCGTGACGCTGGCGGATGTGACCCCGGCCAACGCCGAGGTCGTGCCAACCCATGTGAAAGGCCTGTACGGCATTTTCACGCCGGCCGGCAAACTGGTTTCCCTCACGAATGACGCCGGGACCCTCACCACCAAAGGGGGCGGCTTGAGCACTGTCGGATTGCAAGCCGGCAAACCACGCCGGATGACGCCCAAGCAACTCGATGAAGTGCGGGCCGAAGTCATGGCCAATCTCAATTACGACAAGCTGATCAAGATCAGCTACGGCAACGGCGGCGGACGCAAGATCCTGATGTTCTCGGCGGTCGATTGTCCCGGCTGCCAAATGCTGGAAAAAGACCTGGCCAAAGCTGCGTCACGCCTGAACACGACGTTTTACCTGGTGCCCTCCTCCTTGTTGGGAAGCGACCCCGCCGCCGTGCCGGCACTGGAAAAGGTGGTCAAGATACGCTGCGACGCCAATCCGGCGTTGGCATGGCAGACATTCTGGGCCAAGCGTACGCTGCCGCAGCCCAAGGCGTGCGGTCTCACCACGCAACACGTGCAGCGCGATTTTTCTTTGCTGTTCCACATCATGGACAACGTGAAAGCCATCAAACCCGTGGTTCCCATGCTGGTGACGGAAGACGGCAAGTGGATTCGCCTGTTCCGCGACATGAATTCGACCGCGCTCGCGTCGGCCTTCGCTGCGGAACGCAAGCCGGACATAACGGCGCCGACGACACAATGGCTGGCGCCGGCCGCCGGCAAGCCGGCCTTGCCGGCGCCAGCAGCGCAGCCAGCCAAGGCCAGATAAGGCAGGACGGACGGCCACGATGATCGCAAGCGCCCCGCCCTTGCCGCTTACTTCATCGTGAACGTTTGCTGGGCAGTATCGACAGCATAGTTCTTCGCCACGTCCCAGTACGTGAAACTGTACTTGACCACGTCGCCGGCCTTCAGGCCACCGGCGGCATAGGTATTGTTGCCGGCATCCTGGCGCAGGCGGATGTTTTGCTGGCCGCCGGAATTGACCGTGTAATGCACGTCCGCCCAGCTTGATGTACGCACTGCGAATTGCAGCGTTGTCGGGCCGGTCTGGGTGGCGCTGACCGAAATTGGGGTTGGCGTTGGGGTCGGCGTCGGCGTCGGCGTTGCCGAAGCCGAAGGCCTAACGTGAATCGGAATCGGGAGCGGCGCCGTCGG
>NZ_WHJF01000193.1:0-5098 GCF_011682185.1 Massilia genomosp. 1 | reverse complement strand
GCTTCATTGACTGTCCCGTTCAATTGGGTAGGGACGCTATCACCCGCGACATTCCGATTCAAGTTGAAAAGGTCCTGCATCGGAAAAGCGGCGCTGCGGCGGTGGTTTGTGCAAAATTCAGGCTAGCTGGCTTTATCACTGGTGCGATCATCGGCATTGGACTGATTGCAGCCGTCGCCTTCTGCACCTTTACTTGCGGCTTTGGTGTCGCTCTCCTTGCCGGCCTGGCAGCCGGTATCGGCGCCTCAGCAATTCTGTCCGCTGGTGAAGCGCTAGGAAAGTTAGACTCTTCGCCCACAGGAATCATTAACAAAGGTTCGCTCAACGTATTTACCAACGGACTGGCTGCAGCCTTCGCTACCCGTAGCACAACGGTCTGTAGCAAACATGTGCCGATTCCGCTGGTGGCAGAGGGATCGAAAAACGTCTTTATTAACGGCATGCATGCTTCTCGAAAAGGTGACGCCATAACATGTGGCGCGACGATCAGCGGCGGTTCGTCGAATGTCTTTATCGGTGGCGGTACCGAGCGGCTTTTGCCAGTTGCCGAAGAAGTTTCCTCCCTGGCTCGCAAGGTCGTCGATGGCTTGTTCCTGGCCGCTGGGTTTGCTGGGGGCTTGGGTGGGCTTCTTAAAAATGCCGGCCCACTGACCAAGGCAGTACTGCCATGCGCTGCCAAGTACATTGCAGGCTTTGCCATTGGCGAGGCGGTGAGTCAATACGTCATCGCACCGGTGGCCGCCCGTGTCATGGGCGGGATGATGGGCCGGCCGGTAGAAGTGGCGACTGGACGCAAGATTCTTTTGGCCCAGGACGAGATCGATTTCATCGTGCAAAGCCCGATTCCGGTGACCGGTTCCCGCTTCTACGGCAGCAATCTGAAGCACGAGGGAACATTGGGCGCCGGGTGGGTGTTGCCTTGGGACCTGCGTCTTCAACAACGCGATGGCAAGGTTTGGTTTATGGACGACCAGGGCCGCGAGACAGGTTTTCCCTTGGTACAGCCCGGCCAATCCGCATTTAGCGACGTGGAACAGTGCTATCTTGCCTGCACGATAGAAGGACAGTACATTCTTTATGACCTCAATGAGATGTACTACGACTTCGGTTTTCTTGATCCTGCCGGAGACAAAACCGCTTGGGTTCGGCAGGTAGAGAACCGCTTCGGGCAGGGGCATGCCTATCTTCGCGACGAACGCCATCGCGTAAAGTCCATCCACACCAATAGCGGTCAGCGATTGCATCTGCACTATACGGACTTTCCTTCCAGGCTAACCACGGTCGAATGTGTTTCTGGTGGTACGCCTGGAACCTTGGCGAGCTACGGGTACGATGACCATGGCCAGTTGATATCGGTAACTGACGCGAATGGCGACCTGGCGCGCCAGTTCAGCTACATTGATGGGGTAATGGAAAGCCACACCAACGCCCTTGGATTCAAGTGTAGCTATGAATGGGCAATGATAGAAGGCCAGGCACGCGTGGTTACGTCGAGCACCAGCGAAGGCGAAAAGACGCGATTTCATTATGATACGTTGAATCATGCGACTTCGGCTACGGATGAGCTTGGCCGACAGGCGTACTGGACCTACGACCAGCATTTCCAGATTATTGCGTGCATGGATTTTGACCGCGGACTCTACACTATCGAGTACAACGACGCTGGGATGCCGAACCTGATTCAACTGCCGGGCGACCGTAAGATCGCGTTCGAATATGACGATCTTTCCAGGATCGTCCGCGAAACAGATGCGCTGGGCCGCGTTACGCACAGCAGCTACGACCGCAACACGATGCGCCTGACCGAGGTAGCGCTACCGGATGGCAGTCGTTGGAGGGCGGAATACGATTACTTTGGACGCCTTGCGAAAAACATCGATCCATTGGGACGTCAGGAGCGGTACGAATACGGCAATGATTTAAATCCAATGCCTCTGGCTCATATCGATGCACGTGGTGGCCGCCAGTTGATGGAATGGAACCTTCGCGGCCTGATAACCGCTTTTACGGACTGCTCCGGGAAGACAACTCACTATCAGTATGACCTGGATGGCCAACTGGCCTCGACCACGAATGCACTACAACAGACGACAATATACACGCGTCGCCGCACAGGCGAGCCGGTGCACCTTGTCAAGGCTGACGGAAGTACCGAAGAATTCCGATATGACGCAGCCGGTTTTCTGGTCGAGCAACGCAATAGCGCAGGACAATATCGTAGCTGGGTGCGAAACGCTCGCGGGCAAATCGTCGATGCGGTTAACCTCGAAAATCGCGCGTTGCGATATCGTTACGATGCACGGGGGCGACTGGTCGAACTGGCCAGCGACGCCAACACGCGCTACGCCTTTGAATATGATGATGGTGATCGTCTCGCCAAGGAAATCCGGCCGGACGGGGTCGAACGCATTCTTACCTATGACGCGGCGGGAGGCGCGTTGGCGATCAAGACAATTGGGGCGATTCAAAAAGGTGAGGCTACTGCGGACCGTGAACATCGAACCACACTCTTTGAACGCGATAAGATGGGGCGGTTGTCTGGTCAAATCACCGATACAGCGACCTGTCATATCACCTGGAGCGAAACCAATCGCCTTCTCGAAGCAACGCGTATCCCGTCACCAGCGGGACTTGCGCTTGGCATCGCGAAGAGCTCGGTACGCTTCGACTATGATCAAGCTGGGCGTTTGGTGGCCGAGCACGGTTCCGAGGGGACAGTTGCCTACACATTGGATGAACTCAACAATGTAACCCAGTTGAACTTACCCCACAACCAACAAGTCGAAACACTCACATACGGCTCCGGCCACGTGCATCAAATCCGGAGTGCGGATCACCTCATCAGTGACTTTGAACGCGACGACTTGCACCGTGAAGTTCTCCATACGCAAGGTGAGCTGACGCAGCGCATTGGTTACGACAAACTCGGGCGGCGGACATGGCAATCGTCCGGATTGATTCCATCTACGTTGGGACCCGCACAAGGTCAGTTGTGGCGCAGCTACCGTTACCATGCTTCGGGCGAATTGGCCGAACAGCACGACAGCTTGCGCGGAAGCATCGGCTATCAATACGACCCTGCGGGCCAATTGCAGCGGCAGACACGCGCGGAAGGTCAAGTGCAGGAACAATTCGCATGGGACGCGGCCGGGAACCTTCTCGATGATATCAAGCGGAAAAGCGCTGGACAGGTCGACGGAAACAGGTTGAAAGTATGGCAGGACTTGCGCTTTGAATACGATCCTTGGGGAAATTTGAGCACCAAGCGCAAGGGCGCGCATCAGATTCAGCGCTTTACTTTCGATGCAGAAAATCGCCTGGTCACTGTGACGACCGAAAATCTGCGTGGCACGACAGCCATGCGCTTCGATTATGACCCCCTTGGCAGGCGAATAAGTTCAACCGAAACGATATCTACAGCAACTGGAAACATACGCAGTGAGAACATACGCAGTGAGAACAAGCGCTTTGTTTGGCAAGGTTTGAGAATGGTTCAGGAAGTAAGAGCGTCTGGTGTAAGCAGTTATGTTTACAGTCCGGACGCGCTCTATACGCCACTAGCGAGAATCGATGCGGCAAAAATTGCAGCGACTGCCATAAAGGCAGAACAAAGTACAGCCCGTCGAATTTATCACTTTCATACTAATCTTGTTGGTGCTCCGCTAGAAGTAACGGACGAGGTCGGAAATCTTGCGTGGGCCGGTAATTACCAGGCTTGGGGAAAAGTTGAAGATGAGGAAAATTCCAGTCTGTCAGTTCCCATAGAGCAGCCTCTGCGCTTTTCCGGACAGTATTCCGACGAAAGCACGGGGCTGCACTATAATACCTTTCGATACTACGACCCGGATATTGGCCGATTTATCAGTCAAGACCCGATCGGGTTAGCTGGTGGAGCAAACATGTATGCGTATGCGCCGAATCCAACTGGGTGGATGGACCCGTTGGGATGGTGCTCCACGGCACTTGGGAAAAATATTGGGGCAAAACCGGGTGATGGTCTCCAAAACCACCATCTTATTCCTGAGGAAATCATGAAAGACGCCAACTATTCGGCGATGTTCGATAAGTTACGTAGTTTGGGATTTAAGGATGACGGAGCACCAAACGGCATTCTTCTTCCAGGTAGTTCAGCGCTAGCTAAATCAACGAATATTCCCGGGCATTGGTCTAGCCACAACCAGTACACAGCCGAAATAGAAAAGGATATTATAATTCTAGAAAGCAAGTTTCGTCGTGGAATACTCAGCGACAAAAAATTGTCAGCAGGGATAGCGAAAATTCAAAGTGAAGCAAGGAATGGACTTATGACTGGAAAATACATTGTAGATGCAATCACAGGGCGATTATTATGACTGAAAAAAACTACTATATTTTGAAATATAAGGCATGTGGAGCCGAGTGTCCTATACGCCTTTCCGGAAGATTAAATCAGCATAAATGGGAGTGGGACGGGTTTGAGACGAAGCCAAATGATGTGGACATTGTAAAAAATTACGAATTCACAGTTAGTGATAGAAAAATTAAATCTTTGGAATTTGATTTTTATGGCTATCTAACAAAATTCGTATCTGAAAAATTTCTGAAAGTATGCGATGATTTGAATGTAAAATTCCGCGCGGTGCCGTTGAAATTTATCGTGCAAAAAAAAGAGATTGATAAAAAATATTATATATTTCTTCCCGTAGATCACTTCTCATTATTGGATGCAGAGTTATCGGAATTCGAAGCAGTGCGGGACGATGAAACGGGGGAATTATTCGAAGACAAGATATATCCAGGGCAGGTGGTCTATGAAAACATTACCAAATTCGTCATATCAGACGGAGAATTCCCACATCTTTTCAAATGCTCAGAAATATTGGAGCTTGTCTGCACACGCGAATTCATGCAACTCGCTATCGAGCGAGGGCTGAATTGTATCGACTTCATACCGCTCGATGTAAATTTCAAATATAATACGTGAGCAATCTCATCGTAACCAATCACCTCCCCGCAGACAATTTTTCTGCCTGGAAACTCAGTTCAATGTATGATGTGCAATCTTGTTAAAAAAGCCCACGCCTCTCACTGATTTCGACCTGCGCCAGATGGATGAAGA
>NZ_WHJF01000192.1:0-5137 GCF_011682185.1 Massilia genomosp. 1 | reverse complement strand
CTTGCCGGCGGCGAAAACCGTGGATGATGTAGCGGCGCTGCTGCCGTGGAATATGAAGGATTTGCATACCCCCGATTTAACCAGCGGCGTGACTTCCTGAACAGTCTGGGGTTGATGGATCGCTTACAGTCGGCTGCGCTTCGATCGTCACCGATAGATGCTTCTGGCGACGGCTAACGGTGCTGAAGGCAGGCATCTGCCAGTCCAGGCCAGCGAGCTTGAGCCGGCTTTGCGCCATGCCCATTGCCGGGGGTAGGGCCAGATTGAACAGGCCCTTGATGGTCAGGCAGAACTGGATCGCCGCCTCGCTGTACTTCGGGCGCCGGCCCCGCTTGCCGCTGGCACTGTCGTGCCAGCACATGTCCTTGTCCAGCCAAATGAGCAGCGAGCCGCGCGCCTTCAGCCCCGTGTTGTAGTCTTTCCAATTGGTCGTTCAGTACTTTGGTTTTGCAGGGGCAGTCATGCCGTCAGTTTACCCCGTGCCCACGCTCGATCGTTGAACGTGCTTATTTGTGCAACAAAGCCTATAAACAGTATAAATCGCTTCTTGCCTGGCCGGTCATTGCGACACTTCTGCTTAGATTAAAAATCCTTTATCAATACCGTGTGCAATTCCACCTTCCCAATCCGAATTCAAAAACTCCCTCACAGAATAGAAGAGATGTTCGACTACATCAGGGTAGATTGGATTTTTCTCATAATCGTCGCTGTATCGAAACTCTCTGTCTGTATTTTTTTGCTTTCTTAGGATATAAATTTGGTCAATTTTAAACTTTTTAAGGTTGACAGATTCCGAGAGCTTTAACCATTCTGCGACTACAATATACATCGCATTTGGGTTTTTATATTTAAGCTGTTCAGCCGCAGTAGATACATCCTGCAACATTGTTTTGTCTAGATATGTCTTACATTCAATTGCAATCGCAGGAATGTCCCAATCATGTAGCTCAGGAGTATCTGAGCCATTAGTAAGTATTGACGCTTTAACGCTTGCTCCAATGGCAAAATCATGGTCCTTGATTTCTACTAAAGCATGCGCAGTTCGTATCATCTCCTTATAAGATGGCGCACGAAAAAAAACGTCTTTAAAAGAATGTGATTTTCCGATAAGTGCAGACATAGAAATTCCACGCACCATATCCTTAAACAAATAGAACATGAATTCTTCAAGAGCCGATGAATGCAAATTCGAACGGGAGTCAAATTCCTCGGCATAATGCCGTTGATCCAAAAAATCCTTATACTCGTTCAGAAGTTTTACACGCTCCGTCAATATTTCAGAATCTTTATCGCTAACCTTGCAAAACGGACCTTGAAGAGCTTCATTATCTGCCCGCCATTTTTCATATCTTATGCGGATTTCTGCAAGGTATTTTTTTGATACTCCACTAAGATATTTTGTTTTGTGATTTTCTTTTTGCTCAAGATTGTTTCCGTGGACAAGCATGCAACATCCTCTATACATTTTAATAAGTGTTCCGCTATGGCATTCGCCATTAGCGGTGGAACTGCATTGCCAATTTGATTATATTGGCACAAGTATGACTCATCCGTTCTACCTTCACGGCCCAATAGTTTTTTACTTACTACTGTAGGCTTACCTAGGAACACATAGGTGTCTGGAAACGATTGAATACGGGCACCCTCACGTGCAGTAAAATTTCGATTTTTGTGAGGATGAACAAAATTAGCGTAGAACGACGCCGCAATCGTGTGACATGGCTTATGCGGGAACATACGACGATTATTTTGATCGTAAACCTTATCCGACATCTCGGTGCTATTTCGTTTTAATGGTTTCAGGTGATCTGGAACATCCGATGTAGATTGTCCCCAAACCATAGAAGCAAATCGCTCCACTAACCGGGACGAGTGATTCATAGCTTTATGATTATGAACCTGACTACTCTTACCCCTCAAAGTTTTCTGATATTGATTTTCAGGCGGCTTCGTATATGGTTGGACTTCGGACCCCTGACGCGCCTCTATTTCTGGTAGATCAGAAATGGCTTCCCATAATGTCGGACATTTTGGCATTCCAACTCTCAAAAAGTCGGACTGTTCACCTATAACATGTGTTTTAGGGGGAAACGGGTCGGAAATTTCTTTCTTTGTTGCGATTACTACCAGTCGCTTTCTAATTTGTGGAACACCATAATCTGTCGCTTCAAGGATTTTGTATTTAACAAAATACCCAATTTTTTTCAACTCGTTGACGATAATGTCAACGACCAACTCGCCAGACTCAGTTTTTGCTTTTATTAAATTGGGCACATTTTCCATGATCATAACCTCAGGATCCAAGAGACGGCCTACCCTAATAAATTCCTCAAATAATGAATTTCGGGGGTCTTTGGGATCCCCGTTATTCTTATTGCAAATAGAAAATCCTTGGCACGGAGGGCCACCGAGTACCACATTCGGCCTATCATTTCCAAAGTGGAAAAGAATTTCCTCATCAGTCAAGCTAGTAATATCTGACTGAATTACCTTTGCTTCTGGATGATTGTACCTAAAAGTGTCGCAGGCCCAACTATCTATCTCTATCGCTCCAACCAAATCGGCTCCAGCCAATTGGAAACCAAGGCTAAATCCTCCAGCCCCGGCAAAGGTATCAAGTACTCTGAATTTCATCACTTCCTCTTGACGCTAAAATTTCTTTTAGTTCCACAACAAAAACCGACTTTGACTGATCAATTTTTATGATTCGACAACTCTTTCTAGTTAAGAATTCGGGGTGATCCATCGTGAATTTTTTTGGTATCATCCCAAGTTTGGTCTTACCTTTGAATACCAAATAACACTCAGCGGCCGCGCCAATTTTTTCCCGATACTCATTAGGTCGGGGTGGTCGGTGTTGAATAGTCAAAAGCTCTCCTTCCTTGGCGATCATATAGGACACGGGCGACAAGGAAGTCAGTTGTACTTGCATAATAGTCCAAACATTAAAATTTCGATTTATGGTCGATAATTAAACAGCATGAGTTTCATTAAAATTGTGAAGGCTCTAAAACCGTTAACCAAACACAACTTGATAATGGAAACGCGGAACTGATCTTCTAGCAAATGAGAAAAATTAGAACGAACGATCCCAGATACGTTCTCAACGATAAACCCTTCTGGACGAATTGATGTTAAAGCAGGCGCAAACTCAAGGTAAAGTTTATTAATTTTTCTAGCGGGATCACGTACTCCACCTTGGCTACGCCTTGACATGAGTAGCATTTGACCAATAATTCCGCAGCCGGAAAATTTATGATTTTTGACATCACCAACACGATAATCAGTCTCAGCATGACTTGCCATATAGACGTCTCTTGCATAAGGCAATAGATCAGTAGCCATCGCAAGATTAAAGCCGGAGGCTGTTACTCCCGCGTCTGAGCCTCCACAGCCGAAAAACAAAGAAACCGCTACTGGCATATTTTTTACGTCTTCATTATTAAATTTTGCAAAAAACAGGCCACATTCTATCAAATTATTCGGGTTTGCACAAATTTTCGGCAGATCCTCCAAGAAAGAAATTATGGTCGACAATTTTTTGAGCGAGCGTTGCGTCTATTCGATACTTTTTCATCGGGCTAACTTCGAATCGACCACAATCCAAAGAAAAGGGGTCGATGAAAAATTTATCCTCGACGGAAATTGCTACTAGATTGTTTGTAGTATCGTCGTCGATGTATACTTTATCTTTTTAAATATGAAAGGTAAACTCATTGTATTTCTCTTGAAGATTCTTAATTAGATTTATGGTACTTTGTAGATTACCCATCTGACTACCTCTTTTGTTTCAATTGAAATCAATTCACTTCTTTAAAACGGCAATGCTCAATATAAACATCTCGAAAGTTCTAGTTTAGTTGGCTTAAGAAATAGCCCTTACCTGTCGATCATTCTCGCATTTTCTGCAATTATGATTATCATTCGTCAACACCGGCAAACAGGCTATTTAATTTGCGACAGAGGTATGTCGACGGCAGAAGTTGAGAACATGTTGATTATGCGCATCCTCGTAACGCATTCGATGGACGTACGGCTTACCTGCACGATCAACTGCTAAAGATTTTATTATGTGGTAGCCCAAAGCATCCTGGTCGTTGCCCAAGTAGCCGTCTGTTGACACCACATCTATCGGCACATCACCGCCGGTGCCTTTATCCCTGCGAAATACCACAACCATTTCACGTTGCGAATCATATTGACGACCGTCCACAAGACGCCGTGCCAACGCATCGAGTTTTGAAAAAAATAGCTCCATCGCTGCCGGAGGTACCGCTAGGCCATTAGCCTCTTTGGCCTCCCATGCCTCCCATGTTTTGCGGGTGACATGGACATATTGCCCGGCCTCGGCCGTTGTGAGGCCGAGGAGATATCGTGCTTTGCGTAAAGGGATGGCGCTGTTCATCGCATCAATCCTTAGAATATACATAAGAAACCAATCTTACCATATGGTAGATATTTAGGATATAGGAAAATTGTGTCCTTTTGGCCTGTACGAAAATGATCGGTTACGTACAGGGCAGGATTTGGATGTACGAAAAATAGCCCAACGTTTTATAGTCTCGTACTTTCATTTATGCAAGGGTTAGCACGGTTGATCAGTACACGGACTACCAGATTCACGAGATCGAATCTGCTGGCTTTGCCGTCAACGTACGCTGGATCGTGTGCGAAAGCATAAGTGGAAGCGTCGCTGCCGCTGAACGTCCACAGTTCGCCCGGTTGCTTGACCGTCTGGAGCCTTTCCATGTGCTCATCGTTACTAAGCTCGACAGGCTGGGCCGTAACGCCATGGACGTGCGTGCCACAGTAGAGCGGCTAGCGGCGGATACAATCCGGGTACATTGCTTGGCGCTCGGTGGCGTGGATCTAACCAGTGCTGCTGGAAAGATGACGATGAGCGTGTTTAGCGCGGTTGCTGAATTCGAACGCGACCTACTGATCGAACGCACCCAGGCTGGCATCGCTCGCGCCCGCTCCGAAGAAAAGGTTTTGGGTCGCCCATCAGCGCTAACGAGCCAATTGCAAAACGATTTTTCCGAACTGGCCGACATCAGGAGAGCACGATTTTTCATCGCTTTTTCGTGATATCGGAGGAAATCTGATCGGTTACGGCGGCGGAATCATGGCTAATCTC
>NZ_WHJF01000191.1:0-5148 GCF_011682185.1 Massilia genomosp. 1 | reverse complement strand
CTTTGATCGCCTTGGCATGCCTCGCCTCACATAACCTCAACTACTCGAACCGCCCGGTGCGGACCCGCATGCCGGGTGGTGTGGCAGGGGAGCAGCTATATTTAGCTGCCCCCTATGCCGATGTCCAAATTTCCCCAATTATGTCAGCCAGTTGACCCGAAGCAGGTATAATTCGCGCCATGAACGCACCATCCGATCCGCAGCTCGACGCACTCCGCATCCCGCCCCATTCCATCGAAGCAGAACAATCTGTGATCGGTGGTTTGCTGCGCGATAACGCCGCGTTCGACCGCATTGCCGACATGATGCATGCCGACGACTTCTATCGCTACGATCACCGCATCATCTTCGAGCAGATCGTCAAACTGATCAACCAGTCGAAACCGGCCGACGTGATCACCGTGTTCGAGGCGCTCAGCAACATCGCCAAGGCCGAGGATGTGGGCGGCTTGCAGTACCTGAACGCGATGGCGCAGAATACGCCGTCGGCGGCCAACATCCGGCGCTACGCCGAGATCGTGCGCGACCGCGGCGTGCTGCGCAAACTGATCACCGTGGCCGACGAAATCTCGGGCAATGCGTTCAACCCGCAGGGCAAGGAAGTCAAGCAGATGCTCGACGAAGCCGAGTCCAAGATTTTCGCCATCGCCGAACAGGGCGCGCGCGGCTCGCAGGGCTGGATCGCGGTGCAGCCGCTGCTCACCCAAGTGGTCGAGCGCATCGATGAACTCTACAGCCGCGACAACCAGAGCGAAATCACCGGCGTGCCGACCGGCTTCATTGACCTCGACCGCATGACGTCCGGCCTGCAGCCGGGCGACCTGGTGATCGTGGCCGGCCGTCCGTCGATGGGCAAGACCGCGTTCTCGGTCAACATCGGCGAGAACGTCGCCATCGAAGCGGGCCTGCCGGTCGCGATCTTCTCGATGGAGATGGGCGGCACCCAGCTGGCCATGCGTATGCTTGGATCGGTCGGCCAGCTCGACCAGCACCGCCTGCGCACCGGCCGCCTGAACGACGAAGACTGGCCGCGCCTGACGCACGCGATCCAAAAGATGAACGACGCCCAGTTGTACATCGACGAGACGCCGGCCTTGAATCCGATCGAGCTGCGCGCGCGCTCGCGCCGCCTGTCGCGCCAGTGCGGCAAGCTTGGCCTGATCATCATCGACTACATCCAGCTCATGACGGGCAGCCAGCCGGGCGACAACCGCGCCTCCGAGATTTCGGAGATTTCGCGTAGCCTGAAAGGCCTGGCCAAGGAACTGCACTGTCCCGTGATCGCCCTGTCCCAGCTGAACCGCTCGCTGGAACAACGTCCCAACAAACGCCCCATCATGTCCGACTTGCGCGAATCGGGCGCGATCGAGCAGGATGCCGACGTCATCATCTTCCTGTATCGCGATGAGGTCTACAACCCGGACTCGCCCGACAAGGGCACCGCGGAGATCATCATCGGCAAGCAGCGTAACGGTCCGATCGGCTCGATCCGCCTGACCTGGATCGGCCAGTACACCAAGTTCGGCAACTACAGCGGTAACCTGGCGGTCTACCAGGGCGACTGACCCATAACGGCGCCGCCACGAGCGGCGTCATCAAGCAGTATCACGCAGTATCAATCACGCTTTAACGCGCTTTAACGGAGAAACCATGTTTGGACGCCTGATGCCCACCGAGGGCAAGTTTTTTGAGCTCTTCAACCAGCACGCTGCATTATGCGTGAAGGGCGCGCATGAAATGGTTGGCCTGATGACCAACTTCGACGACCTCGAAAACCGCGTCCACGCGATCGAAAGCATCGAAAAGCAAGCCGACAAGATCACCTACGCCACCGTCGACATGCTGCACAAGACGTTCATCACCCCGATCGACCGCGACGACATCCACAAGCTGATCACGCGCATGGACGACATCCTCGACCTGATGGAAGACGCGGCGCAGACGGTCTCGCTGTACGACCTCAAGGCGGTGACCCCGGAAGCGAAGCGCCTGGCCGAACTGTGCCTGGCCTGCTGCCAGAAAGTCGAACAAGCCGTCGGCCTGCTGCACAACATGGACAACTCGCAAAAGATCGTCGCCATCTGCGAAGAGATCGACCGCCTCGAGTCCGACGCCGACCATGTCATGCGCGCCGCCATGTCGAAACTGTTCCGCGATGAACCGGACGTGCGCAACCTGATCAAGCTCAAGGCGATCTACGAGATCCTCGAAACCGTCACCGACCGCTGCGAGGATGTTGCCAACATCATCGAAGGCATCATCGTCGAAAACGCGTAAGCGGCGCCAGCATGGAACATATCCAAATCAGCATTTACGTGCTCGGCATGTTGATCGCCCTGGCGCTGCTGTTCGACTTCATGAACGGTTTCCACGACGCCGCCAACGCGATTGCCACGGTCGTCTCGACGGGCGTGCTCAAGCCGCAGACCGCGGTCGCCATGGCCGCCGTGTTCAACTTCATCGCCATCGGCGTGGTGGGCGTACACGTCGCCGCCACCCTGAGCAAGGGCACCATCGATCCCAAGGTGGTGGACCAGTACATCATCTTCGGGGCCCTGGTCGGGGCCATCATCTGGAACCTGATCACCTGGTACTACGGCATTCCTTCGTCGTCCTCGCACGCGCTGATCGGCGGCCTGGTGGGCGCGGCGGTGGCCAAGTCCGGCACCGGCGCCCTGATCGGCAGCGGCTTGCTCAAGACCGTCATCTTCATCGTGGTCGCGCCCTTGCTCGGCTTTGCACTGGGCTCGATCATCATGCTGATCGTGGCCTGGGTGTTCGTCAAGTCGACCCCGCGCAAGGTCGATACCTGGTTCCGCCGCGCGCAGTTGTTCTCGGCGGCCGCGTACAGCCTGGGCCACGGCGGCAACGACGCGCAAAAAACCATGGGCATCATCTGGATGCTGCTCATCGCCAGCGGTTACTGCAACCCGGCCGACACCACCCCGCCAAGCTGGGTGATCATTTCGTGCTACGCGGCGATCAGTTTCGGCACCTTGTTCGGCGGCTGGCGCATCGTCAAGACCATGGGCCAGAAGATCACCAAGCTCAAACCGGTGGGCGGCTTTTGCGCCGAAACCGGCGGCGCGATCACCTTGATCATGTCGAGCTTTTTCGGTATTCCGGTATCGACCACGCACACCATCACCGGCGCCATCGTCGGCGTGGGGGCGTCGCAGAAGATGTCGGCGGTGCGCTGGGGCGTGGCCGGCAATATCGTGTGGGCCTGGATTTTCACGATTCCGGCGTCGGCCTTCATGGCGGCGGTGGCATGGTGGATCGGTACCCACATCATGTAAGGGGTACCCGCCCCCGCAAGCAAGACCGCCCGTTCCGACCGGCGGTCTTTTTTTCGTCTGAGGCTAGCGTATGCACACCTGGCGCACCGTGCGCAGGTCGGTCAGGCCCAGCAAGACCTTCTCGATGCCATCCATTTTCAGGGTCAGCATGCCTTCGTCGAGGGCGGCGGCGAGCAGCAGCGCGACCCGGCTGCGCTCCTGCAGCAGGCGCTTGATGTGGTCCGAGCCGATCATCAGTTCGTGCAGGCCGATCCGGCCCAGGTAGCCGCCATTGCACCCGGCGCAGCCGCGCGCGCGGTACAAGGTGAAGCGCCCCTCGCCATCGGCATGGCGTGCGCGCCAGGCGGCCAGCACCGCGTCGGGCGCCGCGCCGGCGTGGGGAGCTTCGGCGCAGTACTCGCCGGCCAGCTGCGCCATTTCGGCCGCGCCGGGCTGGTAAGCTTCTTTGCACGCGCCGCACAGGCGCCTGGCCAGGCGCTGCGCCAGCACGCCGAGCAGCGCGTCGGCGAAGTTGAACGGGTCCATGCCCATGTCGAGCAGGCGCACGATCGATTCCGGCGCGCTGTTGGTGTGCAGGGTGGCCAGCACCAGGTGCCCGGTCAGCGACGCCTCGATGCCGATGCCGACCGTTTCGCGGTCGCGCATTTCGCCGACCATGATCACGTCCGGGTCGGCCCGCAAAAAGGCCCGCATCACGGTCGCAAAGTCGAGCCCCGCCTTGCGGTTGACCTGCACCTGGCGCAAGCCCTTTTGCGTGATCTCGACCGGGTCTTCGGCGGTCCAGATCTTGGTGTCGGGCGTGTTCAGGTGCGCCAGCAGGGAGTGCAGGGTGGTGGTCTTGCCCGAACCGGTCGGCCCGCACACGAAGAACAGGCCGTGCGGCTTGCCGATCGCCGCCAGCAGGCGCGCCAGGTTATGCGGCAGCACGCCCAACTGGTCGAGCGGCATGGCCTCGCCGGCCGGCAGGATGCGCATGACGATGTCTTCCACCCCGCCGGCCGACGGAATGGTGGCCACGCGCAGTTCGATGTCGAGCGGGCCGTACTTGCCAAAGCTGATCTTGCCATCCTGCGGCCTGCGCCGCTCGGACGTATCGAGGTCGCACATGATCTTCACGCGCGCGGCCAGGGCGTTGCGGTAGCCGGCCGGGATGTCGATGTAGGGCGCCAGCGCGCCATCCTTGCGAAAGCGGATCGCGGTGCGCCCCTTGCCGGGCAGCGGCTCGATGTGGATGTCGGACGCGCCCTGGCGCCAGGCATCCATGATCACCTTGTTGACCAGCTTGACCAGTTCATTTTCCACCGCCTGCGAGACTGGCCGGGTGTCTTCGTCCTCGCCCGCATCGTGCCTCATGCCGGACAAGACTTCGCGCAGCGAGCTGCCGTCGCTGCGCGCGGTGGTGCCGAAGAACTGGTCGACCGTGCGCCGGAATTCCGCGCGCGTGGTGACGCACCAGACGATGCTCGACCTGGGGAAGACCTGGTTGACGATGCGGCTGGCGCGCACCCGTTCCGGGTCGAGCGCGAGCACCAGCAAGCCGTCCTTGTCTTCGTCGAGCGGCAGCCACTGGTTGTCGTCGACGTATTGGGCCTTCAGGTTCTTGAGCAGCACAACCGGCTTGAGCCGGCCCGGCAGGAAAGGCGCGTACGGCACCCCGAAGTGGCAGGCCAGCGCGCTGCCGATGGCCGCCAGCGAGAGCTGCAAGTCCTTTACCAGCACCTCTTCCCCCTGTGTCAGACTACTTGTCGGGTGTGTTTTTGAACAAAGTATGTCGTGATCTTGAGCGTTGTAGTGGGGTTTTTAGGGTTCGTTCTTGTGCTGTACTTTTGACATCGTTTCCGGGAGCGGG
>NZ_WHJF01000190.1:0-5414 GCF_011682185.1 Massilia genomosp. 1 | reverse complement strand
CTTCGCGCCGCCCGCCCTTGACCCTGCTCCGGACCGGACATCGACAAGCGCCGCAAGGCGCAGACATTCACAGCGGTAGCCGATATGGTAGCCGAAGTCAACTTCCACTCAAAACGGCATTGGGCCCTTGCGGGCCACGCCGCTAAAT
This sequence comes from Massilia genomosp. 1, assembly GCF_011682185.1. NCBI lineage: Bacteria > Pseudomonadati > Pseudomonadota > Betaproteobacteria > Burkholderiales > Oxalobacteraceae > Massilia > Massilia genomosp. 1. The sequence continues at coordinate 5,266 of NZ_WHJF01000190.1, read as the reverse complement.
GCCAACCCAGCATCCGCCCCGAAATCTTTAAAGCCATACGTGCCTTGGAAGGACAGATAGACTTTGCCCTTCGAATTTTTCCACATCGTGCCGTCGAAGCCGCTCCCCAAAATATCGCCGGATTCCAAATGTCTGATGACAGTAAATTCATTTGAGATAAACTCGGCCAAGACCGGGGTCATTTGATTTTCCAGCGCAGCTTTTAACAATGGCCCTTTCAAATCATCCTTCAAATTATTTGCATAAGCTGCATCAGATAAAATTGCGTTAAGAAAAATATCATGTATATTCATATATATCACTCCGTTTTAGTCTATAACTTCGAATTCACTAGCAAGCATGGGATATTCTTTTGGTTGGCAAGCACTGGTAAATAATAATGGGCCGCTTCCCTCCTGGAGGTAAAAATTTCTGGCCAAAATTCCTCCATCTGTTTCGAATACCACATACTTGATCATCAATGATTGATCGCTTTCATTAACAAACTCCCAAAGTTCGCTCGTCACGGGCACCGCCGTCCCGCTAATTTGCGTTTTTTCATGACGCACGAATTTGAGACGCGCGCCTCTTTTTTTCGCCATGTTCGGATCCTTATAGATCACCTGTTGCTCACATAAATTTCTGAACTGTATCGCCCCAACGATTTCATCCGCGACCGGCAGCGGATAGGCAACGACAACGATAATCGTCGAAATTAACGCCTTGTACGGATGATCGACCCGCCACATGATACCTTTCACCACCCACCAGAGCACACCAAGCCAGATCAGCAGCAATGCCAAAATATACAATCCCATAATTACATTATCCTTTTAGACTTTTGCACGTTGCTGCATATTTTCAAATTGACTTCTAATTGACAACTTCTTACTCAATGTAAAGGTCTTTTCCCTCTTTCGGGTAGCACACTTCGCTGAAGATTAACGGGCTACCTCCGTCGTTGATCTGGATATATCTAGTCAACGTCCCTGGCCTGTTCGGAATACGACATATCTAAGCATTACTGATTTATTGTTTTTATAGACGCACTCCCAAATTTCGCTTGTCATGGGAAGTGCCTTTCCGTCAATCTGCTCTTCTTCATGATCAACATATATAAGACGCGCGCCCTTTTTTCTCCATCTCCGGATCCTTATAGATCATCTGGTTCTGGCATAGCGTTCTGAACTGTATCGCCCCAACAATCTCATCGGCGAGCGGCAGCGGATATACATCCACAATGACAATCGTCAAAATCAAATTCTTATACCGTTGACCGACCAGCCATGTGATACCTTTGGCTACCCATCAGAGCACACCGAACCAGATGACCATCAATGCTAACTAGACCAATCCCATAGCAATACCCCCGTCTATATTCCTGCAAATTAATGCACATTTTCAAACCAACCTCCTCCTCAAATTCAGTCATCCCGACGACTGAGAACCCCGCGCAACCATTACCGCTCACGCAAACTCTCTTGCGTCGCGCGCAGAATCGACGCCAAAAAATAATCGATAATCCGGCGCTTGCCCTTGTTTGAATGTCAGCGTGGTTAGATAAAACGCCCATTTTTTCGTCGATTACCGCATCGACCGTGAGCACCTTGACTTTCGCGTCCACCGTGCCGTACTTGGCATAGGGAAAGTTTTTGAGCTTGACGTTGGCATCTGCCCGGCATTGACGAAGCGATGTCCTGGTGCGCGATGCTGACTTGGGCGCTGCCGCCGACCGTATCGGGCACCACGATGATCAAGGGCTGCGCCGCATCTAGCACACCGCCGGGGAAGTAAACTCAGCCAGAAGCGGGGTCATTCGCTCACCCGGTTTTCCTTGAAGGGTGAACCTGTCAAGCCATCGTCCAAACCGTCCACATAAACAGCATCAGCCAAAATCGCATTGATGAAAACATCATGCATATTCATATATATATTTCCCCGGCTTAGTTAATAACTTTGTATTCAGTAAAAATTGTGCTAATTTCTTTCGGCTGGCATGTGCCGGAAAAGATCAACGGACGCCCTCCCTCGTTGATCTGGAAATTTCTGGCTAAAAATCCTTGGCCCGCTTTGAAAACGACATACTTAAACATCAATGATTGATCGCTTTCATAGACGAATTCCTTAATTCTACTGGTCATGGGAAGCGTTTTTCCACCAACCCCATCTTCCCCATGAGCAACAAATATTAGACGTGTCCCTCTTCTTTTCGCCATCTCCGGATCCTTATAGATCACCTGATTCCTGCATAAAATCCCGAACTGTATCGCCCCAATAATTTCATCAGCGAGTGGCAGCGGATAGGCAATGGCAATAATAGTGGTCGGAATCAATCCCTTGTACCTTTTATCAACGCACCGCGTGATACCTTTCACCACCCACCAGAGAATACCGAACCAGACCAGCAGCAATGCCAAATAGAACAATCCCATAATTACATCCTCCTGTTATACAGTCGCAAACCGCAGCGTGTTTTTCGAACCAACATTTTCCCCGGACGCAATCGGCCCGAGGACTGACTTCACTGCATAACATTAACGGTCACCGCCTTGCAGCAGGTTGCCGTATTCACCACCAAACAGGATCTGGCGGCGTCCCGCGTCGCCGGAATCGGAACTGCCGGAGCGCAAGGTCGTATTGGTGACAGTGTCGTAGAACATCAGATTCGGGTAGGGCGCAATGCCGGTCGAGTCGGTTCTATTTCTCTCAATCACCATTTTTAACATCAAGGACCTGCTGGAAAGATACAGATCGCTGAAATTCAACGCGCCCGTGCGTTCTTTTATATCGAAATCAACCCGGTCACTTGCAATTTTATCTGCTAGCGACATGTGGCGCGCGGTAATGATTGCCAGCCCATCTAGAAAATAGGGTGTAACTTGAATCGGCAACAGATACTTCAAAGATAACAGATAGGGCAGATAACTTAATTCGTCGCTTCGCGCAGGGACCGAATTTGTTGGCAGGTTAATGCGAACCTTTCCGCTCAAGTCTGCAACGATTCCTGTAGGCTTGCCCTTTTCGTCAGCTTGAATTAGGCGCGATAAATTGTCATAAAATGTCACCCTACTTGCCGCGCTATCCTCAACGTCTCCAATGGGTGTCGGCGCCAAATTTTCATCGACGAACGTTTTAGTCAATGCATCAAGGAGATTTTCCAAACTACCATTACTTCGGTCCGAGCTATGCTTCAACACATAGCTCAACGTATTCCTATCGAATGATTTGTCAAGCTGCGCCATGATATCGGCAACACTGAGCGTATCAGTGAGCTTATACATGAAATGATTTGGAATCCCGACCGATTGCTCGTTAAAGATAGGCTGACGCTCCCCGGTTTGTGTAAACCACCAGGTATTTGTAACTGCATTGAGCCCATTTTCTGCGAAAAAATTGTCCTGATCAGTTTTATTTGGATATCGCCCCGCACCCAAACCCGGACCAAGCAAAGATTCCAACTGCATGAACGCTTTATCGCTGCCAAAAGCAAAACCAGCACTGTTAAATGTCGCGGCATGAATTTTCGGCACTTGCAAGTTAAACAGACGCAAAAACGCTGAGGCGAGATATCCGCCCAAGCTGTGACCATTCACTTCAACACCTTTAGCCAGGTCATCTGCCGCAATATGACCCGTACCAAAGACATCGGGCGCTTTTTCAAAAAACTGAGTAATTCCATCCCCTTCTTCGATCCTTACGCTCACCCGGATTTGGGCAACCTTATCTTTAGGCCCGCCGGTTTCACGAAGCCACCAGTTAACCATATCGGCAATCTGCATCCGTGCCATACCGTCCAAAGCCAACGAAGTATCGGCCACCATATCGCCCAGTCCTTTTGTGCCTTGCAAGGAAACAAAAATCTTCTTATCCGAAGTCGATCTCCAAATCGTTCCGTCGAATCCACTCATCCATTCATCATCAGTTTCAAGGTGGCTGACCACGCTAAATTCTCTTGCCATAAACTTGGCCAGAGCAGGGGTCATTCGAAGGCTCAACGCCTTTTCTAAATCAGAACCCTTCAATCCATCTATTAAATCGTACGCATACGAAGCATCAGCCAAAATTGCATTTATATAGATATTGTGTAAGTTCATTAAATTACCTCGAGTTAGTTGACAACTATATAATTTGTAAACAGCATACGATATTCTTCCGGGTGACACACTCCGACGAAAGTCAATGGCGCCTCCCCCTCGTTCAGCGGAAATGTTCTAGCCAGATATCCTTTCCCCGCCCTGAAAACGTTGTACCTCAGCATCAGCGCATGATTGCTTTCGCTTACATATTCCCGAATCTGGCGAGTCATTGGTAGTGCCTTATCATTAATTGGAATATCGGCATGAGGCATAGATATAATGCGCGATCCTTTCATATTCTCCATATCCGGCGACTTATACAGAACTTGATTCTTGCACAATTCACCGAATTGTATAGCACCAATGATTTCATCAGCCAGCGGCAGCGGCAATCCGAGCATGATAATGACCATTGCGACCAATTTTTTATGCTTGACATCGATTAACCATGCGATACCTCTTGCAATGACCAAAAGCACAAGAAACCAGCCTAACAGCAGTCCCAAATAGAAAAAACCCATTATCAAACACTCCGTTTATTGATGTAAATATTCTCTTTTTCCAAACCGGAAATCGCCTCAAGACTGATTGATCCCGCAACTTCCCACGCTCAGAACCATTAACGCTCACGCAAACTCTCCTGAGTAGCGCGCTGCACCGGCGCCAGCAAATAGTCGATAATCCGGCGCTTGCCCGTCTTGATTTCGGCGGTCACGTTCATTCCGGGACTCTATGCAACGCGCTTGCCGTCGACCATCAACGTGGTTTGCTTGAATTTCAGCGTGGCCGGATAAAACGATCCCTTCTTTTCGTCGGTCACCGCATCGGCCGTGAGCACCTCGACTGTGGCGTCCACCGTGCCGTACTTGGTATACGGGAAGGTTTCAAGCTTGACGTTGGCAATCTGCCCGGCATTGACGAAGCCGATATCCTGGTTCGCGATGCTGACCTGGGCATTGACGCCGACCGTATCGGGCACCACGATCATCAAGGGCTGCGCCGCAGCCACCACGCCGCCGCCGGGGAAATAGACTCGGCCAGAAGCGGGGTCATTCGCTCACTCGGTTTTTCCTGAAGGGTGAACCCACCTCGTTATACACAAGTGTTCAGTGCGCCAATTCCCCGTAGCGCGCGTATCGTTTCCGCCGCCACGTGAACATCCTTCAAGCCGAGCCAGATCGTCTTGACGCCGGGCTCGCCATCGCTCTTGC
>NZ_WHJF01000018.1:0-84627 GCF_011682185.1 Massilia genomosp. 1 | reverse complement strand
CTTGCGGCCACGTCTCAAAAGACAATCGGCAGACTCAGGCGTCGTTTCTGTGCGTCGATTGTGGCTACGAAAATCACGCCGATGTGGTCGGCGCGATGAATGTTTTAGCGCGAGGACATCGCGTCTTGGCCTGTGGAGAGTCGGCGCAGTCAGGCCGCTCGATGAAGCAGGAACCCACCGAAGCGACCCGTAGATCATCACGCGGCGCCGTAGGAATCCCCTTCCTGTAGGGAGGGGAGGATGTCAAGTTCCAATCATATTGGAAAACCTTCCGTCGTCTCATACCTGTCAGTTCCAAGGCTTACTTCATGCATCAACTCGCGCAACATCGCTTTATCATCGGCCAGGGTGACCAGCTCAGCGAGGCCGCAGTCGCGATGCCGTGGTTTTCCGGCACCGGCCGCTGGGACGACGAATTGGCGGCCCAGGCTTTCGCCGACATCGCCTGGTGCCAGGTCAATACCAATGACATCAAGTTCGATCAACGCTATGTCGAGCGCACGGCGGACCGGCCATGACTGCGTATCGCTTTCGCCTGCTTCTGTGCCTGTACATCATCCTGTCGGGCGCGGCAATCGTGGCGTCCTGGTATTGCTCCAACCTCATCTCGCCCGCAATGCAGGCGGCATCCGAAGCCGAGCCAGTCGCCTGGGACGTCACCAATCTGGCCCTGTCCATGTCGATCATTGTTCCTTTAGCCATCGGTTCGCTGGCAGGGCTGGCCGGGATGTTCATGTTCAAGTCGTGGGCGCGGACTTTCTCGCTCGTGTTCACGGTTGCCGGCATGATCATGCCGCCCTTCATGGGAACGACGGTCCTGTCGTGGCTCGATTACATGCTGGTGGACATGGCCGCAATGGTCTGGGGCGCCATTTTGGCACTGGCCTATTTTTCGCCCGTGAGCAGCCTGTTTTCCGCCGCCCGGCCACCGGCCTGAGCCGCCCGTCCACCCGTTTTCTTACACCTGAGCAGTACTCTCCATGTCTCTTCCAATGCCGCTGTATGCCCGCCTTGCCCAGTATCTTATCTTCGTCGTCCTGACGGCGATGGCCGCCTGGTGCGCACGGGTCTTTATCCTGGATAATCACAATGTGATGATGCTGGTGTTCTTCATCTGGCTGTGCGCCACCATCGTCGGCCTGTACCGGCGCGTGGCATGGGGCCGCTTTTACGTCTCCTGCGTCAGCGTGCTGTCGGCATTCACCATTGCACTGTCGATGATTCCATTCGACCCCTACCGCCTTTCGGAACAGCACGCGCACACCCTGCACGGCATCATCGACTTGTCGCCCTTGCTCGCCTGGCTGCTCGTTGTGGCGACGGCGGTGCTGGTCCTGATGCCTGCATTGCTTATCGGCATACGAAAAGACTGGTTCCGCAGCGCCTGGTGGTAAATCGCCACGGCGCTATCAATCCATTTAATGAATGAACGAGGTAACGATGTTTGATCGAATGGGGTGGCCCAAATCCGCAGCCTGCCTGGCCGGGCTGCTGATGATCGGGTTCGGATTCAAGGAGCGCATGCATGTGCAGCGCATGCATGCCGATGGCCGCCCGGCCCTGATGGATAGCGCAAAGGCATTTACCGTGCCGGAGACGGCGAACGGAAAGAAACAGCAGCCTGAGTATTCCTTCACCACCGACAAAGGCGTGAAGGTCGTTAGCACGCGATCGTTTCCTGCGGAAATCATGCCCGATCTCGTCGCCGCCCGGCTGGTCCGCGTCCTGTACGACGCCAACGATCCCGGCAAGATGATCTTCGCAAGCGAACGCCCGTCCTGGATCATGATCGCGGCCGGGGCGTTGATCATTGCGCTCGCTATGGTGTTTCTCTAACTTTCTTGATGCCGCATCCTATGCTGAACTACCCCAGTGTCATCCTTGCGCTCTTTCTTTGCGTGGCGAGCGGAGCCGCCTGGGCCGCGCAGATCACCGTCTACAAAGCCAAGCGCGTGCTCGAATACAAAGGCGACGGCGTCGCGCGCACCTACAAGATCGGCCTGGGCGGCTCGCCTGTGGGCCGCAAGCTGCGCCAGGGCGACCGCAAGACGCCCGAGGGCAGCTACGTCATCACCCACAAGAATCCGCAGAGCCAGTACTACCTCTCGCTCGGCATCAGCTATCCCAACCTGGACGATGCCGCCCTCGCGCGCAAGGCCGGCGTGATTTCGGGCGCGCAGCAGGCCGCCATCGAAACGGCCATCCAGCAAGGCCGCGCACCGTCCCAGCAGACCCCGATGGGCGGCGACATTTTCATCCACGGCAAAGGCGCCGGCAGCGACTGGACCTGGGGCTGCATCGCCCTCGACGACAAACAGATGCGCGAGCTGTATGAGCTGGTGCGACCTGGCGACAAGGTCAGCATCCTGCCCTAGCCCTGCTTGAGCTTGTCGATGAACCAGCGTCCGGCGCGGCCCGGCGGATTGTCCGCCAGGTGGATCGCATGCATCGAAAATCCCGGCCCCGAGCTTGGAAACAGCTCAAGGTGAATCGGCACCAGCGCGCCGCTGCGCAGGTCGTCCTCCACCATGTGGCGCGGCATGTGCCCCCAGCCCAGGCCGGCGCGCAAAAAAGCGTGCTTGGCGCCCAGGTCCGCCAGGCGCCAGACGCGCGTGGACAACACGCCGAAATCGCGACCCGCGGTCAGCGATGAGCGGTCCGTCAACACCAGCTGGATATGCTCGGCCGCCACCGAGCGCAGCACCATGCCTTGCAGCGCCGCCAAGGGATGCGTTGGCGCCACCACCGTCACCGCCGCCACGCTCAGCAAATATTCGGACGCGCAGCCGGGCGGAATTTCCGGCAGCGAGCCGATCACCGCCACCCTGCAGTTTCCATCCAACAAAGGCTGCAACACCGCGCCGAGCGCTTCCACGTACAGCCGCAGCGGCGTCGACGGAAACGCTTCATGAAAGGCGCGCACCGCGCAGGTCAGGTTGGCGATCGGAAACATCACATCCACCGCCACCGCCAGCTCCGGTTCCAGCCCTTCCGCCAGGCTGCGCGCCTTGGCCTTGAACTCATCCATGCTGTGCGCCGCCGCGCGCGCCATCTCCAGCAGCGCCCGGCCCGCCTCGGTCAGCTGCGGATAACGCCCGGTCCGCTCGAACAGCGCGAAGCCCACCTGCGCCTCCAGATTGGCCAGGGTCGTGCTCACCACCGACTGCGCGCGCCGCAACTTGCGCCCGGCGGCGGAAAAACTCCCTTCATCGGCTGCCGCAATGAAGGTGCGCAACTGGTCCATCGACATTCCGTCAAGCATATATCTATTCCTTGGATACTATCGATCTGATTATATAGGCTTCTTGGATGCCTGAAGGAGGCATAAGATTCATTCATGCACTACCAACCCATACCGGAGGACGCCATGAACATGAATCAATCGCAACTCAAGCAAACCCCAGCAGCGCAACGTCAACTGGCAGTGCGTTCCGCCGGCCGCAGTCGTGGCGGCATCAACCGCCTGGTCAGCCCCGGCGATATCGGCCAGCTGATCAAGCCATTTGTGTTTCTCGACCTGTTCCAGCTCGGCGCCAACGGCAGCAACATGGGCATGCACCCGCACTCGGGCATCGCCACCGTCACCGTCGTGCTCGACGGCGCCATCGCCTACACCGAAACCACCGGCAGCGAAGGCGTGCTGCCGAGCGGCGGGGTGGAGTGGATGAGCGCCGGCGGCGGCGTCTGGCACGACGGCGGCGCGCTTCCCGGCCAGCCGGTCACCGGCTTCCAGCTCTGGCTGGCCCTGCCCGAAGAAGATGAAAACGGCCCTGCGCAAAGCCAGTACCTGTCGCCGCAGCAAGTGCCGAGCCATGGCCCGGCCCGCGTCATCATCGGCAACTACGGCGACGCCAGCAGCCTGATTCGTCCACGCGCCCCGATCAACTATTTGCACGTCACACTGGCCGACGGCGAACAATGGACCTACACGCCGCCCGCCGGCCACGACGTGGCCTGGGTGTCGGTCGCCAGCGGCGCGCTGCAAACAGCGGGTACCGTCGTCAAGCGCGAAGTGGCGGTGTTCGAAGAAGGCGAGGGCGCAATCGACTTTGTGGCCCAGGGCCGGACCGAGTTCGTGCTCGGTTCCGCCCCCAAGCATCCGCATGAGCTGGTGACTGGCTATTACTCGGTCCACACCAACGCGCAAGCGCTGGCCAGGGGCGAGAAAGAAATCGATCGTATCGGCGCCCAGCTGCGCGCGGCAAAACTGATGTAAGTGCTGTACCCAACAATCTGACTACGCTATTAAAAGGACTTACCATGAACACCAGCACCAATAACACCACCAACAATACTTCCGTCATCCCCGTCATTGGCCGCGTGCTGCTGGCCGCGATCTTCATCTTCAGCGCGCTTGGTAAAATCATGGCGCCGGGAGCCACCATCGGCTACATCGAGGCCATGGGCCTGCCGCTTGCCTCGGCCGGCCTGGTCATCGCGATCGCGGTCGAACTGGTGGGCGGCCTGTTGCTCGCCCTGGGCATCAAAACCCGTTTGGTGGCCTTGGGCCTGGCGCTGTTTTCGATCGTGACCGGGCTGGTGTTCCACCATGCGATCGGCGACCAGAACCAGCTGATTCACCTGCTGAAAAACCTGGCGATGGCCGGTGGCTTGCTGCAAGTGGTGGCCTTTGGCGCCGGTGCGTACAGCCTCGACAACAAAGCGGTTCGCCCGGCTGCTCACCTTGCCTGATGTAGCGGGACCTACCGCCGGTGCCAGGTCTGACAAACGGACACGAACTGAGCTGTACCGCCGGTGCCAGGTCTGACAAACGGACACGAACTGAGCTGTACCGCCGGTGCCAGGTCTGACAAACGGACACGAACTGAGCTGGCAATAGCAGCTGGGCTCGTGTCCGAATGTCAGACCTGACACCGGATGGATTGGCGCTGTACAGGATCGGCCTCGATAACATCCTCTCGCGCGACGCGGCTGTGCCAACCCTGACCGTCAACAGCGGCAAGCAATCATCAACCGGGGTGGAGCTGGCGGCGGCGTGGCGGCCGACGCGCCAGGTCAGCATCAACGGCAACGTGGCCGTGCTCGATGCCCAGTTCGACCAGCTGATCGAAGCGGGCAATGTGTCGCGCGCGGGGAATTTGCCGCCCAACGTCGCCAGGAAAACCGGCAACCTGTGGGTCGACTACAAGGTGGACCAGCTGCCGCTCAAGCTGGGCGCCGCCCTCAATTACACGGGCGAGCGCTACACCGACAACGCCAACACGATCCGCATGAACAGCTTCGCCACGGCCGATGTGTACGCCAGCTGGCGCCTGGGCTCCGGCGACTTGACCCTGCGCGTGCGTAACCTGGGCGACAAGCTGTATGCCGGCTGGAGCGGGGCCAACGTGAACAGCCAGGTCATCCTGAGCGCGCCGCGTAGCGCCGATCTGACCTACCACGCCCGGTTTTAGGCGGGTTTTGTTACGGACGGCTTAAAGGAGCGCCGGTTTGCTGCGGCGAAGCCGAAAATCAGGGTAAGATTGCCGTTCTTATCAACTTGCAAACCGGAGTACACCATGAGTTTCGACAACTTTCTGACTCGCCTGAAAAACAAAGCCGGTGAAATGAAAACGGAAGTACTGAAATTCAAGAACAAGGATTTCATGAACGCGGCCATGGCCGGTTCGGCGCTGATCGCCATGGCCGACGGTAGCATCACGTCGGACGAAAAGCAAAAAATGGTCAAGTTCATCGAGACCCACGACGCGCTGTCGGTCTTCACCACCAACGATGTGATCAAGGCCTTCCAGGAACACGTGGGCCAGCTCGAATTCGACAAGGATATCGGCGAATCGAAGGCTTACCAGGCACTGGGCAAGATGAAATCGAACGCCGAAGCGGCGCGCCTGCTGGTGCGCATGGTGATCGCCATCGCGTCGGCGGACGGCAATTTCGACGCCCGCGAAAAAACGGTCGCGATCAAGATCTGCAAGGAACTGGGCGTCCCCCCGGCCGAATTCGAACTGGCCTAAGAAATGGGGTGGGCGCGATGCCCACCCTTTGCTTCTTTACTTGGCTGACGCGCGGACCTTGCCGAAGGCGTCGCCGGCTTTCCAGGCCGGCATCTTCGGCGCGTTCGCCACGCGCAAACCCAGGTTCAGCGTGAACTGCGCCTGCTGCACCATGCCCGACAAATCCCAAGTCGGGTCATATTCGTCGCCCACCTGGTGGTAGCGCGCGCGGTACGCCGCCTGCTTGGCCTTGGCGCCTTCGACATCCTTCACGTAGTCCTTGCCGCCTTCGATCGAGAAGGCCGGAATACCCGCTTTGGCGAAGCTGAAATGGTCGCTGCGGAAGTAGCCGCCCGCCAGGTCCGGCTCCGGCGCGCGCACCGCCAGCCCCATGGCCTTGGCGGTGGCGTCGGCCATTGCGCCCAGCTCCGTGCGTTCGCTGCCCTTGGTGCCGATATCCTTGGCCGCGCCGACGAAATTGAGGCTGTCCAGGTTCAGGTTGGCCGCGGTTTTATCGGCTGGCCACAGCGGGCTGCTGGCGTAAGCCGCGCTACCGAGCAAACCCTGTTCTTCGGCCGCAACCCACAGGAACATCTGGCTGCGCCTGGCCGGCGCGCGCACCGCTTCCTGCGCCATCGCCAGCAGGCCGGCGCTGCCGGACGCATTGTCGACCGCACCGTTGTAGATGTTGTCGTCGCCGTTGCCTTGCTTGCCCAGGTGATCCCAGTGGGCGCTGTAGATGACGACTTCGTCCTTGAGCTTCGGATCGGTGCCCGGCACCACGCCGGCCACGTTGAACTGTTCGACCATGCGCACGGCCGCTTTCATCTCGCCCTTGACCCTGGCCTTGAGCGCGACCGGCTTGAAGTTCTTGGTCTCGGCCGCGGTGCGCAGCAGGTCCAGGTCTTCGCCGGCGGCGGTGAACAGGGTGCGCGCGGCTGCTTCCGTCATCCAGCCTTCCATGCTGGCGCCGCGCTTGCCTTGCGCCAGCTGGAAGCGTTCGGCGAGCCAGCTGTTTTGCACCACGCTCCAGCCATACGAGGCCGAGGCGTCGGTGTGAATCAGCAGCACGCCGGCGGCGCCCTGGCGCGCGGCTTCTTCGAACTTGTAGGTCCAGCGGCCGTAATAGGTCAGGCCCTTGCCGTTGAAGCGATTCGGCTCGGCGGCGGTCGGCGCCGGGTCGTTGACCATCATGACCACCACTTTGCCCTTGACGTCCATGCCCTTGTAGTCGTCCCAGCCTTCTTCCGGCGCGGTGATGCCGTAGCCGACGAAGACCAGTTCCGCATCCATCGCATGCACGTCCCTGGCGTCGCCCGGCGCCCAGACCCAATCCTTGCCGAAGGAAAGCGACTGCGCCTTGCCGCCGGCTTCCAGCGCCACGCTGCTGGTGGTCGGCGTGGACTTCACGCCGGCGATCTTGACCGACTGGCGAAAGCTCTCGCCGTTGCCCGGCTTGAGGCCGGCGGCCAGCGCCTGCGCTTCGAGGTAGGCCACGGTCAGGTCGCCGCCGCGCTGGCCGGTGCCGCGCCCTTCGAGCAGGTCGCTCGACAGGAACGACAGGTGGGCGCGCAACGGCGCTTCCTTGACGATGGGGGCCGAGGCGGCGCCGGCGGCGTACGCGGGGAAAGCGACGGCCAGGCTGGTAGCCAGGGCCGTGCTCACGAAGGAGGAAAGCATCTTTTGCATGGGTTCCTAGTGCGGTAAGAGGTGGTAAATACGGCGTCCAGGGAGGACGAAGCGAAACATTGTATGCCATTCCGCCGCACCGTTTGCAAAGGAAATCGCGTCCCGCGAACGCAGCACCAGCGTGTCCGTCGCCAGCGTGCGGCCGTTGCGCGAGGCGTCGATACGGCGCGCGGGGACCGCATCGGCGGGCAGGCCGGGGATCGACTCTTCGATCAACACGCGCGCCGGCCTGCCGCCTTCGATCTCCAGGTCGATGGCCAGGCGCCGCTCGCCCATGCCGTGCAAGGTCAGCGTCCAGTCGCCGCCGCGCCGCGTGGCCAGCGTGCGGCCGTCGAAGCGCGCGGCCAGCACGCGCGCGCCTTCGACCCGCAGTTGAATGCTCGGCGCGGCGTTTTTGGAGGTGAGCGCAAAGGCTACCTTGCGCCGCGCCGGGGTGTCTTCATCCTTGAGCATGCGCACCTGCGGAAAGGCGATGCCGGCGCGCGGCGCTTCGGTGGGCGCGCGCGCGCCGGCGCCGTCGAGCCAGTACGATTTCCAGGTGGTGGCGTCGGCCAGGTAAGTGATGCCGGCCGGCGGCAGGTGCAGCGCACCGGCGCCCAGCAGCACGCCGATCAGCGGCCACGCCAGCAGGTAGCTGGCCCCGGGCCTGGCCGCACTGACGACGATCAGCAGCGCAAGCACGCCCGCGAGCGACAAGGGGACGGTGCGCGCCACGCCCCGCCGCAGCAGCGCCCAGCACACCACCAGGCATAGCGCGCAGGCGACGCGCGTGATGTCCCACACGATGTGTTCGGGGTAGTGCAGCACGCCGGCCAGCGGTACGCTGAAGTACACCCGCTCCGGCGCGGCGATGGCTGCCAGCGGGCGGGCGCCGAACGCGCGTATCAGCGACAGCATCGCCTCGCCGCTATCTGACGTTGCGGAAAAATGCATGCCCGCCAGGCCGAGCGCGCGCAGCTTTTCGAGCAGGTAGTCGCGGGCGCGCAGGTTGGCGTCGCCGGCGATCGGGCGCGGCGTCTGCGCCAGGAAGTGCGCATGCGCCAGCGCGCGGTCAAGCGAAAAATCCGCCGGCCCGGCATCGTGCGCCGTCGCCGCGGCGGGGAGCAGCGCGAGCCAGGCCAGGCAGGCGGCCAGCAGCAGCAGGGCGGCCAGTCCCGCCACACTGCCCTTGCCGGTAATGCCGCTGTCGATCCGCATCGGCGCGGCCGGGGTAGCGGTCGCGCCGGACTGCATCGCTTAGTCGAGCGTCCAGACGTAGGCGATCTGCGCCCATGCCGGTTCGGCTACGCCGCCCACCGTGGCCGGCTTGAATTTGCACAGGCTCAGGGCGGCCACGGCTGCCTTGTCGAGCTCACGCGATCCGCTCGACTTGTCGACGCGGGAGTCGGTCACCTTGCCATCGACGCCGACCAGCAGCGCGAGGTTGACCGTGCCGGTGGCGCCATCGCGGGCGGCGCGTGCCGGGTAGTCCGGCTTGACGCAGGCCGAGGCGTCGGCCAGCACGGCGGTGCGCTTCTCGACGGCCGGCCGGGTCACCGCCGGCGTCACCACGGGATCGACCGTGCGGGTCGGCGGGGTGACTGTCGGCGGCGGTAAGACTTTGTCGAACACTTCGGCGACGATGGTGTCGGGGCGCGTCTCGATCACCGTATCGATCGGCTTGGGAATGACGATGGTCGGCTGCGTCGGCGCCGGCTCGTACTTCTGCGCTTGCGGCGGCGGCTCGACCGGTTTTTCGGGCGTCACCGTGGTGACCGTGAGCGGTGGCGGCACGAGGTCGCCCGCCTTCGGCACCCGGTTCATATTGTGGATCAGGGCCGCGCCAACGGCCAGGTGCAGCGCGGTCACGATGGCCATTTTGGTGAATTTGTTGCTGGCGCCGATGTGCTGTTGAGAGAAATGCATGGTGTGCTCCGTATTGTTGTGTTCACGAAATGGGTCGCATGGTGGAAGGCCGCACTGCTGTTTTCCAGTCCATGGATCAAATATATGCTATGTCCTAGCAATTGAAAAGGGTTTTCGTAGTAACTATTTTGCTGCGTTCGATTAGACGAGGGTCATTCTGGTGGTAAATCTTGCTGGCAGGGTCATGGCTCGCGTCGGGGGCGGATGTGTGAAATAATCTGGTAGGCGCGGCGTGCCTGCCGTCGGGTCGCACACATTGATGCGATTCAATGGCAAGGCGGAGTAAGCGGACGCAGCCTTCACCCGTGGAGAGTACAAGTGCAGACAGAGCAAAAATCGATTCGGGTCTTGCTGGCGGACGACCATCCCATCGTGATGACCGGTTTCGCCATGTCCCTGGCCGGCGTCGGCATGGATGTGGTGGGGCAGGCCAAGACGCCCGATGAAGCCGAAGAGATGTATGCCGCCCTCGATCCGGACGTGCTGGTGCTCGATATCCGCTTCGGTACCGAGTTGACGGGGCTGGACGCGGCCAAGAGCATCCTGGCCAAGTTCCCGCAAGCGCGCATCGTGTTCCTGAGCCAGTTCGACCAGGATAGCCTGATCAAGGAGACCTACCGCCTCGGCGCGCGCGCTTTTGTCACCAAGGATTGCGACCCGGCCGACCTGGCCACGGCGGTCAGCCATGCGCACGAGGGCAAGCTGTATTTCCTGCCGCAGATCGCCGAGCGCCTGGCCAACCTGTCGGTGCGCGGCGACGCCTCGCCGCAGTCGCAGCTCGACCAGCGCGGGCTGGAGATCTTCAAGCTGATGGCCGAAGGCCTGACCAACGCCGAAATCGCCGAGAAGCTCAACCTGTCGACCAAGACCATCAGTAATATCAGCCAGTCGGTCAAGGAAAAGCTGGGCGTGCACCGGCAGGCGTATATCACCAAGCTGGCCGTCAAGTACGGCTTGATCGAACCGTAGTGGGAGGTCGCGTGTTCGCAGGCTTGAGGAGATGGGTCGCGACTGCGTGTGCCCGCCCGATCGTTGTGCGCCTGACGGCGGCATCCATAGCGGACGATGACCTTCGTACCGTCGTTCCCGCGACGGCGGGAACCCAAGTTCTTCGCTCAGTGATTGGCTGCGCTACGAACTTGGGTCCCCGCCTTCGCGGGGACGACGGTGGCAGTGGGCGTTTTTCGGCCATCGCGCTGGCCATCAGCCTCACCCTGGCCACCACCGCCGGCGCCGCCGGCGTGATCAACCCCACGCACTCCACCGACCCCACCGGTTTTCGCTTCCAGATCGTCACCGCCGACGATTCCGGCGTCACGCGCCGCATCGCCGATGACTTGTACAAGCAGCTGATGCCGATTTTCGGCGGCTTTCGCACCGAGCTGGCGCAGCACCGGCGCATGGTGTACGTGGCCATCGGCCCGGTCGCGCTGCGCAACGTGGCCGCGCGCAAGTGCGATTGCGTGGTCATCGCCGCCTTCACCTCCAGCCAGGTGTGGCGCTCCGTGACCGAAAACCTGCAACCCGAGCGCGCCCTGTCGATGACGGCGATTTACGCCGAGCCGGCCCCGGTCGACCAGCTGCGCCTGATCGAACTGCTCTACAAACGCCCGGTGCGCGTGGCCGCCATCGTCAGCAGCAATACGGGTTTTCTGAAACCGACGCTGCAAGGCATCGCCGAAATCGAACATTACGACCCCAGTGAGGATATCAACGTGGTCCTGAACCGCATCGGCAAAACCGAGGTCCTGCTGGCCATGCCCGACCGCAGCGTCTACAACACCGAAAACGTGCGCAACATCCTGCTCTCGACCTACCGCCACAACCAGGCCGTGATCGGCTTTTCGGCCGACATGGTCATGGCCGGCGCGCTGGCCACCACCTATTCCACCATCGAGCAGATCAACGCCCAGGTGGCCGACGTGGCCAACGAATACGTCGCCACGGGCGAACTGGCGCCGCCCCAGTTCCCGCGCTACTTCAGCACTGTCATCAACGAAGGCGTGGCGCGCTCGCTCGACGTGGCGGTCGACGACACCGCCCGCCACTTCACGCGCCGTCCACCGGCGAGGCGCCAATGAACCTGCGATTCTGGCAAAGCTGGAGCATCGGCACCCGCATGGCCTTCATCACCATGCTGCCGGTGGTGTTCCTGTTCTCGTCCTTCGTGGGCTACTCCTGGTACTCGCACCGCGCCCAGGTGGCGCTCGAACTCGAAGAGCGCGGCCGCATCCTGGCCAAGGCGCTGGCCGAAACGAGCGAATACAACGTCATCTCGGGCAACCTGTCCGACCTGCGCCTGACCATCAATGGCCTGGTCCAGTCGGACAAGAGCATCCACCGCATCGATGTGGTCGACGCCAACCAGAAAGGCGCCATCAACGTCACCTCGCAGGGTTCGGCCATCGGCGAAGACCGCTTTTACGAAGCCCCGATCAAGAAGCAGATGATCTGGATTAACCTGTTCTCGGACAATGGCGTGCCGCACGTCTCCGGTTCCAGCGACACCAAGCCGACCACGGTGCCGACCGAGGTGGTGGGCTACGTGCGGGTGACGATGTCGCCCACCAACATGCTGCACAAGCAGGCGCGCCGCTTCCAGGTCGAACTGGCGATGGCCGCGCTGGCGCTGGTCGTCAGCGGGGTGCTGGCGTACGTGCTGGCGCGCAGCCTGACCATTCCGCTCAAGTCCTCGATCGGCGCGCTGCGCGAAATCCGGGGCGGGAACTACCAGGTGGCGCTGCCGGTCACCACCGGCGGCGAGGTGGGCGAGCTGCAGGAATCGATCACCGAAATGTCGGTGGCGCTGGGCCGCTCGCGCCAGGACCTGGAAAACAAGGTGGCCGAACGCACCAAGGACCTGGTCGAATCGCGCAACGAGGCGCTCAAGGCCGATGCCGACAAGCGCAAGCTGATTCAAAAGGTAAATTCGATCGTGGAAGATGAGCGCAAGAGCATCGCCATCGAAATCCACGATGAACTCAATGCCTCGCTGATCGCCGCGCGCCTGGAGTCGCAAAGTATCCTGCACCTGGCCGGCAAGGTGGAGCAGGGGCCGATGATCGACGAGATCAAGCAAAAGTCGCAAGCCATCACCAAGCTCACGCTCGACCTGTACGCCAGCGGGCGGCGCCTGGTGCGGCGCCTGCGCCCGGAGGTGCTCGACATGCTCGGCCTGCACGGCGCGGTGGAAGAAATGATCCGCCACTACGACGCCAGCCATCCGGAATGCCATTTCCAGTTCCACTCCGACGGCGATTTTTCGGGCCTCGGGAGCGAACTGGCCATTTCGGCCTACCGCATCGTGCAGGAAGCGCTGTCGAATGTGCTCAAGCACGCCGGCGCCACGCACGCGCAGGTGGCCATGACCTTGTCCGAGCAGGACGATACCCTGCACATCGAAATCGCCGACGATGGCGCCGGTTTCAGCACCGCCAGCGCCTCGTCGGGCATCGGCATCATCGGCATGCGCGAACGCGTGTACGCGCTGGGCGGCACCATCGACTTCAGTTCCGAGCCTGACAAAGGCACCGTGGTCGGCATCGCCCTGCCGATCGCACAAACCGTCTGATCGCTGTACCTCATTCCCACCGTCTTAACCTTCATCGCACAACACACAATGTCGAACGAATTGAAAACGCCCTACGAACAGGGCAACAAGAACCAGACCACGACCTGGGCTGACTGCATCGCATGGTACCAGGAGCTGGCGCGCCGCTATCCCGGCGTGCTGCACTTTGACGTGGTCGGCACCTCCGATGGCGGGCTGCCGATCCATGCCGGCCTTGTGTCAGGCGACGGCGTGTTCGACCGCCAGCGCATCAAGGACGAGGGGCGCCCGGTTTTCTTCAACAATAACGGCATCCATCCGGGCGAACCGGAAGGGGTGGACGCCTGCATGGCGCTGGTGCGCGACTTTTGCACCGAGCCGGCGCGCCTGGCCGCGCTGGGCGACACCGTTTTCCTGTTCGTCCCGCTGTACAACGTCGACGGCGGCATCAACCGCGCCAACACCTCGCGCGTGAACCAGGACGGCCCCGAGCAGTTCGGCTTTCGCGGCAACAGCCGCCACCTCGACCTGAACCGCGACTTCGTCAAGTGCGACAGCCTCACCGCGCAGGTCTTCAACAAGCTGTTCACGGCCTGGGACCCGGACGTGATGGTCGATACGCACACCTCCAACGGCGCCGACTATCCGTACACGATGACCCTGATTCACACCCAGACCGACAAGCTTGGCGGCGCCCTCGGCCAATTTTTGCAAGGCACCATGCTGCCGCATATGTTCGGCGAGATGGCGCGGCGCGGCTGGCCGACCTGCCCGTACGTCAATCCGGTCAAGGACAGCCCGGATCACGGCATCGCAGAATTTTTGGAGACGCCGCGTTTCTCCACCGGCTTCGCGGCGCTGCACCACACCATCGGCTTCATGCCCGAGACGCACATGCTCAAGCCCTTCGCCGACCGCTACGACGCGATGCGCGCGCTGGTCGAAACGGCGCTCGACTTCACGGTGGCGCACGCGCCCACCATCCAGGCGCTGCGGCGCGCCGCGCGCGACGAAGGCAAGACCCGGCGCGAGTGGCCGGTGCATTGGTCGATGGACGCCAGCAAGCCGTCGACCTTTCCGTTCCGGGGCTACGCGGCCAAGTACACGCCCAGCGTGATCGGCAATTACACGCGCCTGTCGTACGACCGCAACGAACCGTGGGAGCGCGACATCGCCTACTTCAACAGCTTCCCGGCCGATATCGTGGTGGCCACGCCGCGCGCGTATGTGGTGCCGCAAGCCTGGCGCGACGTGGTCGAGCGCCTGCAATGGAACGGCGTGGCGATGCGGCGCATCGAGGCCGACCGCATGCAAGAGGTGCGCTGCTACCGCATCGTCTCGGTCGACTCGCGCGCGAACGCCTACGAAGGCCATATGTTCCATGACGAGGTGCGGCTCGAGGCCTTCACCGAGGCCGTGACCCTGCGCGCGGGCGACTGGTTCATTGAGCTGAACCAGGACATGGCGCGCTACGCCATCGAAACCCTGGAGCCGCAGGGCCACGACAGCTTTTTCCGCTGGGGTTTCTTTAA
This sequence comes from Massilia genomosp. 1, assembly GCF_011682185.1. Taxonomy (NCBI): domain Bacteria; kingdom Pseudomonadati; phylum Pseudomonadota; class Betaproteobacteria; order Burkholderiales; family Oxalobacteraceae; genus Massilia; species Massilia genomosp. 1. The sequence continues at coordinate 69,997 of NZ_WHJF01000018.1, read as the reverse complement.
CAGTGTGCTGGAGAAGAAGGAAGCGTATTCGGACTACGTGTTCGAAGACCACGCGGCCGAACTGCTGCGTGAGGAGCCGGCGCTCAACACCAAGTTCGAGGCCTGGAAAGCGGCCAATCCGGCGCTGCTGTCGGACCAGGGCGCGGTGCTCGACTTCATCTTCGCCAACTGCGCGCGTTACGTGGAGCCGGAGTGGCGCCGTTATCCTGTGCTGTCGGTGATGTAAGGCCCGCGTCCGTCGATCCTGCCAAGGGCGGGGCGCCCGACCCGCGCAGGGTTCGGTGCCCCCCAGGGAATGCCTGCTGTTCCAGGGTTAAGTCAATTTACGCAGGAGGCGACAGACCCAGTAAGGCTGTCAGCCACATTTTTTCGGGCGAACTCCCGGATGAGGTATTTTTATATACCCCGTTCCAGTAGTATTTTTCTCGATGTTGAAGACCTTCATTTCGCAGCTGGTCCAGATGTCGGCAACATCGATTTGATAGTTTCCATTTTCATGCGGGGAAAATTGCACGTCGATGATGCAGTTTCCATTACCGCCCATGCCGCCTTTCTCTGCATACAGACGCACATTGTATGAAACCGCTGCGGGAATCAGGATCTCGGTGTTTTTCTGCTTGGTCACTTGCATCGGCATGTTCAGATTTTGCATCAGGACAGGGTTGACGCTGCTACTGTCGCGTCCAAAATTTGTGAGGAATGCCGGTGTATCATTACAACTCGGTTGGCCAAAAACGGAAATGCGTGCATCCAGGTTGGGAGAGACGTCCACCAGGCGCAAGTGTGCCACTGGACCGCTGGTCGGAGCGACGTAAGGTCCAGTGCAGGCGCTGCAAAGCGCCGCGATCATTGCCACGAGCGGATAGGTCAATGCGGGTTTCAACATAATGGGCCTCATTTGACCGCCGCAGCGAAGTCTGGATCGGCATACAGCTCCGTCAGCAAATCCTGTATCGCGAACTGATATTCGTAGATAGCGCGGGGGATCGCAGTGCCGCCTTCAAGGGCTGTCGGGAATGGGCGTTTGACGAGTTTGACCGAGTCATATTTCACAGTCTCGTCCCGGCGTACGACAAAACGTGCTTCGACGGTGACCGATGCATCGGTGAAGCTGGTAATGTCGTTTTTCAGCAAATGGCCAGACACTTCGAGGCCGGATTTGTCGGACAAAAGCCCGGCCGCCGCCAATTCCTGCCTCAATGCTTCCGCCAGGTACGCACCATAGGAATTTGCATACGGGGAAGTAAGCGCGTGCCCGCGCACGGATAATTCCGGAAGGCCGTCGCGCACGCTAAATGTGCCAACCTTGGTCTGCGATGGGGACAATTCCTTGAGACGTGCGACATTCTTTTCCGCAGCAACATAATTGGGAGTGGAATAGGTACAGGCAACGTTCAATGTGGCCAGCATGACGCTGGCAATGGTATACGAAAAGCGATGCATAAGAATCCAATTTGAATGATGGGAAAGCGCGCAGCTTCTGCGTCCCGCCCTGATCGACGGATCATGGCGGGACGCGGAAGCTGAAGGTATTTTGGCGACTTCGCATTCGCTCAGGCTGTACAAATTTCCAAGTGGAAAGTGCGTAAATCTGAGGCGGATAACGATGCCAATCAAAAGAAATGGCGGTGTGGTGCCGCGCGATGGCGACCCCGCGAATTTGGTGAGGGTTGCTCAAGCTGGTGCGCTGCTCACGGTCGAGCGCTGCATGCGGCCGCGCCGCATGCAGCGACCCGCTTACTGGTTCTTCTCGATCCAGCGATCGACCTTCGCTTCCAGCAGCGAGAGCGGCAAGGTGCCGTCTTCGAGCACGATCTCGTGGAACTTGGGCAGGCTGAATTTGTCGCCCAGCGCCGCTTCGGCGCGGTGCCGCAGTTCGGTGATCTTGAGCGCGCCGATCTTGTAGCCGAGCGCCTGCCCCGGCCACACCATATAGCGCTCGGTCTCGCTCCTGGCCATCGACTCCGGGTAACCCAGGGTGTCGCGCATGTACTGGATCGACTGTTCGCGCGTCCAGCCCTTGGCGTGCATGCCGGTATCGACCACCAGCCGCACCGCGCGCAGCATTTCATCGTTCAGGTGGCCGAAATAATCCTCCGGCTTGTCGAACAGGCCCATCTCCTTGCCCAGGGTTTCGGCGTACAGCGCCCAGCCCTCGGTGTAGGCCGTGTTGCCGCTGAACTTGCGGAACTTGGGCAAGTCCAGTTCCTGCAGCAGGGCGATGTGGAAGTGGTGGCCCGGCTGCCCCTCGTGCAGGAACAGGGTCACCATGCCGGTGCTGCCGTACTGGGTCGGATCGTTCACCACCGACCAGAACACGCCCGGCCGCGAGCCGTCCATGGCCGGCGCCGAGTAATGGTCGGAGGCCGTCGCGCGCGACAGTTCCGGCTCCAGGCGCAGGTCCAGCGGCGCCTTCGGCATCAGGGTGAACAGGGCCGGCAGCTTGGTGCGCAGCAGCGCATCGAGCTTGCGGTACACGTCGATGACTTCCTGGTCGGTCTTGAACGGCTTGAATTTTGCCTGCTGCGACACCCATGCCGGCAGCTCCGCCGCCGGCCCGGTGTAGCCCATCTTCGGCCCCACCACGGCGTATTCGCCCTGGATGCGCGCCACTTCCTTCAGGCCGATCGCATGGATCTGCTCCGGCGTGAGATTGGTGGTGGTGCGCACCGCCACGCTTTTTTCGTACCACTCCTTCCCCTCGGGCAGTGCGCTCCAGCCGGTGCTGGTGCGCGCCGCCGGCAGGTATTCCTTTTCGATGAAGGTGGCCAGGCGCACCAGCGCCGGCGCCAGCCTGGCGTCGATCGCCTTGCGGTAGCCGGCCGTCAGCCGCGCCTTGTCGCTGGCCGAAAAACCGGCCGGCATGTTGCGGATCGGGGTGTAGTAAATGCTATCTTCGGCCTTGGCGCTGACCAGCTTCTGGTACTGCGGCAGCATCGATGCCACCGCCGCGCGCGGCAAGGTCACGTTCACGCGCATCCCTTCGCGCATGTTGACGATGGCCTGGTCGATCCACGCCGGCAGCTGCGTCAGGCGGTTCAGGTAAGCCTGGTACTGCTTGACCGTCTTCAGCGGCTGGGCGGCGTCGCCGCCGGCGTAGTTGGCGATGGTGACCGGCATACCGTCCATCTGGTTCAGCGGCAGCATCAGTTCCGGCAGGTTGGAAAACGACAGCAGGCTGTTCAACTCGAATTCAAGCACGTCGTAGTTGGTTTGCGAGCGCAGGTCGAGCGCGCGCCGGTCCAGCGCATGCAGGCGGTTCAGGAAGACGTTGTAGCGCGCGTTCTGGCGCGCGCGCTCTTTGGGGCCGATGCTCATGCCGACCTGGTCGTCGAAGCGGTTGTCGCCGCGCTCGGTGGCGTCGACCGGATCGAAGCGCGCCAGCGTTTCGTAGTAGTCGGCGGCCAGCGTAGCGAGCTGCTTCTTGGCCTGGGCCGATACTACGCCCGATACTTTGCCGGCGGGCGGCGCGGCCAGCGCCACGGCGGGCGCGAAGGTCAGGGCGAGCGCGCTCCACAGCGCGGTCTGGGCAAACATCTTATGCATAATAGTTATCCGGTGAAAAATGAACGCGGCAGACAGGATACGCGATTTTTTGGTCGCATAACGCCTGCCCGGGAGGATGGATTTTCCCGGTCGGCAGCGCGCGCACCAAGCCCGTCGCCTCTGCCATTCGAGCCGCTCTCCGTGTTGTCGGGAGCGGCTTTGTTTTGTCAGCGCGCCGCTGGCGCTTCGGTCAGCATGGCGCGCCGCTTGTACCAGATTTCGAGCGGAATCGTCACCAGCGGCGGCACCGCGGCCAGTACGGCGATCAGGGTGGCCCACCACGGCCAGCGCAGGCGCAGCGCGGCCAGCACCGTCACCACCACGTAAAACATGAACGCGAAACCGTGCAGGCGGCCGAACAGCCACACGCCCAGGTCGGTCGTTTCGGTCGTGTATTTGAGGAACATGCCGATCAACAGGCCGGTCCAGGTCAGGCCCTCGATCAGGCAGGCGGCGACGAACAGCTTGCCGATGCCGGTGGGTTTGTTGCTTGTCATGTCAGCTCCGCGATTGTTCAGATGCGCGCAGCATAGACCACTCCGGCTGAGTCCATCAAGCAAGTTTTTGTAGCGGCGCGATCCGGTAAACACAGCGCGTGGCGCCCTCCAGCACATGCTGCTCGCGCGTCACGCTCGCGCCGGGACCGGCGATCTCGGCGAACAGCTGCAACTCGGAGCGGCAAAAGCCCTGGCAGGTGCGCGCCGCCACGCAGATCGGGCAATGGTCTTCGATCAGCAGCCAGCCCTGCGCGTCGGACTCGATGCGCGCCATATAGCCTTCCTCGGTGCGGATCTCGGCCAGTTGCGCCAGGCGCTCCGGCACGGTGGCGCCGTGGCAGGCTTGCCGGTACAGCAGGCGCGCTTCGTTCTCGCGCTGCGCCACCAGTTTATCGAGCCCTTCTTCGCCGAACAACTGGCGGATCGATCCGATCAGCTGCACCGTCATCTGCGCGTGCGTGTCCGGGAAGCGCCGGTTGCCGGCGTCGGTCAGCACCCAGTCCTGGCGCGGCCGCCCGACCCCGGCCGCATCCTGCTGGCGGCCCTCGATCAAACCCGCCGCGACCAGCTTTTGCACCTGCTGGCGCGCCGCTTCCGGCGTCATTTCCAGCATCTGCGCCAGCCTGGCGGTGGGGCTCGGCCCCTTCGACTTGATGAAGAACAGGATGCGCTCGGCGGGCTTGCCCTCGGTCGAGTTATCCAACGATTTGCTTGCGTAATTCACGGCACCGCCTTATTATCCAAACGTTTTCTTGCATATTAAGCCAATCCCGACGTCCTGTCGATCAAAGAACCATGAACACTGCCACACCTACCACTGCCTCCTGGGGCGCGCTGTTTTCCGGCCAAAACGGCGTGCTGGCCCTGGCCCTGACCGGGGGCGTGGCGCTGCACGCGATTAACGTCCACATCGTCACCACCGTGCTGCCGTCGGTGGTGCGCGATATCGGTGGCCTGGACTGGTACGCGTGGAACACCACCTTGTTCGTGGTGGCCTCGATCATCGGCGCGGCGCTGTCGGTGCGCCTGCTGGCGGGCGCCGGTCCGCGCGGGGCCTGCCTGGCGGCGCTCGCCATCTTCGCGCTCGGCTCGGCCGCCTGCGCCAGCGCGGCCTCGATGCCGTGGATGCTGGCCGGGCGCAGCGTGCAGGGCCTGGGCGGCGGTGCGCTGGCGGCCCTGAGCTACTCGCTCATTCGCGTGGTGTTCCCGGCGCCCCTGTGGCCGCGCGCGGTGGCGCTGGTGTCGGGCATGTGGGGCGTGGCGACCTTGTGCGGGCCGGCCGTGGGCGGCCTGTTTGCCCAGTCCGGGCACTGGCGCTGGGCCTTCTGGACCCTGCTGCCGGTGGCCCTGCTGCAAGCCATGCTGGTGGCCGCGCGACTGCGTCCGGCCGCCGCCCCATCCGCCAGGCCCGTGATTCCGGTGGCGCAGATCGCGCTGCTGGCCGCCTCGGTGCTGGCGGTGGCCGCCGGCGGCTTGTCGCGCGCGCTGGCGTGGCAGGGCGCCGGCGTGGCGGCCGGGATCGCGCTCGGGGTGGCGGCGATCGCCGTCGAACGCAGGTCCACGGTGCGCCTGCTGCCGTCCGCGACCTGCGAACTGGCCTCGCCCCTGGGCGCGGTGTACACCAGCGTGGCCTTGCTCCTGGTCGGCACCACCACCGAAATCTACGTGCCCTACTTTTTGCAGACCCTGCATGGCTATACGCCGCTGGCCGCCGGCTACCTGGCGGCGGCCATGGCGGCCGGCTGGAGCTTCAGTTCCATGCTCTCGTCCGGGCGCCAGGGCGCGGGCGCCGTGACCATGCTGCGCGCCGGCCCGCTGCTGGGCGCCGTCAGCCTGCTGGCACTGGCGCTGCTGGTGCCGGCCGCCGATGCGCTCTCGCCCGGCATGCTGATGCTGTTGTACGGCGCGGCGCTGGCCGCCGCCGGCGCCGGCGTGGGCCTCGGCTGGCCGCACCTGCTCACGCGCGTGCTGACCCTGGCGCCGGCGGGCGAGGGCGGCCTGGCCTCGGTGGCGATCACCACCGTGCAGTTGTACGGCATGGCGATCGGCGCGGCGGTAGCGGGGCTGGTGGCCAATGCCGCCGGCCTCACCGAGCCGGGAGGCAAGGCGGGTGCGCAATCGGCGGCACTGTGGCTGTTCGCCAGCTTCGCGCTGGCGCCCGCACTGGCGGCGCTGCTGGCGCGCCGGATCGGCAAAAAATAGGAGAGGACCATGCGCGAACAACTCGAAAAACTGCTGGCGTCGGGGCGCGACAACGCGCTGCTGCGCTTCGGCCTGGGCAACGCCTGCCTGAAAGACGGCGACGCCGCGGCCGCTGTCCTGCATTTGCAGCGGGCGACCGAGCAAAACCCGTTGCATTCGGCCGCCTGGAAGCTGCTCGGCAAAGCCCTGCAAGCGCTCGGCCGGCTGGACGACGCCGAAGCGGCATGGAATACAGGACTGGAGGTCGCCGTGAAGCAGGGCGACATCCAGGCCTCGCGCGAAATGACGGTGTTCCTCAAGCGCTTGCGGCGCTGAGGTTCAGCGACACCTTACTTGTAGAAGCGCCAGAGCGGCTTGAAGTCGCGCGCCACCTTTTCGTTCTTCAGGCGCGCGCGTACCAGTTCGATGGGCAGCATGCCGCCGTCGAGAATGCGGTCGTGGTAGTCCAGCAGCGTCATCTTGCCGCTGTCGACCAGTTCGCGTTTCAGTTCGCGCAGCTGGAGCGCGCCGACCATGTAGCCGGCCTGGTACAGCGGCGGATAATCGCCATTGAACGAGCGCCGCACCTCGGCGCGCGCATTGTCCGGCTCATGGCCGACGCGCTGTATCAGCATCTCGACCGCCTGCTCGGGCGTGACTTTACCCATATGGAAGCCGAGCGAAAACAGGATGCGCGCCGCCCGGTGATTACGCCAGAACATCATCCCGATGCGGTCTTCCGGTGTGACCGCGAAGTTTCGCTCGTAGAGCAGCATTTCCCAGTACACGGCCCAGCCTTCGACGTAGAAGGGCGAATCGAACAGGCGGCGCTGCGGCTGGTAGCGCTCGGACATGAACAGCTGCAGGTGGTGGCCCGGAATGAGCTCGTGCTGCACGGTCGCGCGCGAAAAGTGCGGGTTATTGCCGCGCATGGACATCATTTTCTGCTCATGCGTCATGTCGGCCGTGGGGTAGGACACCAGGATCGTGTCGCCGCCCAAGAAGAAGGGGCTGATCAACTGGCTCTCGGGCGAGAGCATGTCCATGCGCCAGCTGCGGCGCGCCACTTCCGGCACCGTCACCAGCTTGTTGGTCGCCATGTAGTCGATCGCTTCCTTGGCCAGGCGCCGCACCATGGCCGGCTGCTCGCCCGGCGCCACGTACATGGTTTTCACCTTTTCCATGGCCGCGTGCCAGTCGCTGCCGAAGCCCATCTCGGCCGAGGCCTTGCGCAGTTCCGCCTCGCCCCAGGCCAGCTCTTTTTCGGCCAGCGCCATCAGTTCTTCCGGCGTGTACGGGATCATTTCGCGCTGCAGCGCGCTGACCAGGCCATCGCGGCCGATCGGGTCGCCCGTCACATTGAGCAGTTTGGCCGAGGCCTTGCCGACCAGCCGCTCGTTCAGGCTGGCCGCGTACTCGCCCATGGCCTTGTCCAGGTCCGCGTAGGGTCGCTTGACCCACCAGGTCAGTTGCGGATCGTAGCCTTCGTAGTAGCCGTACCAGGCTTTCAGGTCGCGCGCGGTGGTGGCCAGCACCTGCGCGGCGCGGTTGGCCACGCTGCGGGACGCCATCGGTTTGCGCGCGTTGATGTCGGGCCCCGCCAGCAGCGCTTCGTGCGCCTTGCGCACCGCCACCAGCGCTTGCTGCAGAATCGCCGCGCTGGCCGCGCCATCCTGCGCCTGCATCACGCGGCGCGCTTCGGCCAGGTCGATCAAGGGGCGCGCGAATGGCGCCAGGGGCTCCGCTTCGGTAAAGCGCCGGCGTTGGGCCGCCAGTTCGCGCAGTTCGAAGTCGATCTGGTTGCGCATCATGACCACGTCGATGCGGTCTTCCACGCCGTAGCTGTCGAACGGCAGCGTGTCGAGCGCGGCCCGCCACTGCGTGAAGAACTCCTGCATCTGGCGCGCGCGCGCGGTGCCGTTGGCCACCGTGTACAGCTTGTCGAGACTGGCGTAATCGAGCTGGTAGCGCTGGATAAAGGCCGGCATCGCCTGCTGCGCCATGACGAAGTGGGACAGCGGCGGCGTCAAGGACGCTGGCGTCTGGGCGGCGGCGTGCGTGGCCAGGCCGGCCGCGCCAAGCGCCGCCGCCAGCAGCAGGGAGCCGCGCATCAGTAAGTGGCCAGCGCGGAAGGCACGCCGTTCTTGAAGGTGTAGACGGTGACGGCCGAGCGCAACATGTTGCCCTTGTCATCGTAGGCGTAGTTGCCCACCACGCCCTTGTAGCTGCCGGCGCGCATGGCGGCGGCCACCACCGACGGATCGAGCGAATTGGCCGACTTCATGGCCTGCGCGATGAACATCGCCTGGTCGTAGAACGAGGCCGCGTACACGTCGGGCGCCTGCTTGAAGCGCGCCTTGTAGCGGGCCTGGAAGGCCGGGCCGTCGGCTTGCTTTTCCAGGATCGCGCCGCCTTGCGCACAGAGCACGTTTTCGCCGACGGCGTCGCCCCCGAGCTTGGCCATTTCGGGGCTGCACAGGGTGTCGCCGCCGAGCAGTTTGGCTTTCAGGCCGAGCGCGCGCATCTGGCGCGCCATCGGTGCGCCCTGGGGCGCGTAGCCGCCGAAGAAAATCGCATCGACGTTCTTCGACTTGAGCTTGGTCAGGATGGCGGCGAAATCGGTCGCCTTGTCGGTCGTGAACTCGTGGCCCGCCACGGTGATGCCGGACGCCTTGGCCTGCTTGACGAACTCCATCGCGATGCCCTGGCCGAAGGCGGTGCGGTCATCGATCACGCCAATGGTTTTCAGTTTCAACTGCTTGGCCGCGTAGCCGGCCATCGAGGCGCCGAGCTGGGTGTCGCTGGCGACGATGCGGAACACGCCGCTGTAGCCGCTTTGCGTGACCTTCGGATTGGTGCCGACGGTGGACATGAGCGCGCCGGCGTCGTTGTAGACGCGCGAGGCGGGAATGGCCACGCCCGAGTTGTAGGGGCCGAGCACGAAGCGCACGCCGGCGTCGACCAGTTTTTGCGCGACCACCACGCCCGCTTTCGGATCGCCCTGGTCATCTTCGGACTTGAGCTCGAACTTGATCGCCTTGCCGCCGATGCTGATTTTTTTGGCGTTGAGTTCTTCGAGCGCGAGGCGCACGCCGTTTTCGTTATCCTTGCCGGCAAAGGCGTTGGCGCCCGAGAGCGGGCCGGTGACGCCGATCTTGACGACCTGCTCCTGCGCCAGCGCGGTGTGGGAAACCAGCAGCAAAGCGGCTGCGGCGAAAGGAATGCTGTAGTTGTTCGATGCCATGCGTTTGTCTCTCCTCTGGTCTGGACAGCGGCATCATCGCACGATTCCGGGCAATTTTATATGCCGTTTTAAGCGGGCAGGCGCTGCGAAATGAGGTCGAGCGGCAGCGCCGTGGTGTACTTGATCTGCTCCATCGAAAACGCCGACGACACGCCGGTGATGTGCGCCGTCTTGATCAGCTTTTTGTAAAAGCGGTCGTAGCCGCCGATGTCGGTGGTGACCACCTTGAGCAGGTAGTCGACGTCGCCGCTCATGCGGTGAAACTCCATGACCTCGGGCAGGGCGATGACGGCGGCGGCGAAGCGGGCCAGCCATTTTTCATCGTGTTCGGTGGTGCGCACGCTCACAAAAACTGTGACCGGCAGGCCGACCTTGTCGCGGTCGATGATGCTCACGCGGCTCTGGATGTAGCCTTCTTCTTCCAGCCGCTTGACGCGCTTCCAGCACGGGGTGCTGGACAAACCGACCTTTTCGCTCAGGCCCGCGATCGACAGGGTGCCATCGGCCTGCAAGGCCGCGAGGATGGCGCAATCATACTTATCGAGAGAACTCATTCTGCTTTCTGCTGAAATGTGAGATGAATATGCTAAACGAGTACGTATTTGAGCAAACTTTGGCATATTTTCTCACGTTTTAGCCGATAACATATCACGCAAGAATGACACCTCCATTTCAGCCGCCATGCATACCGAAATCTACCTTGACGCAAACGCCACATCGGCCGTCCATCCGGCAGCGCTTGCCGCCGCCACGCAGGCCATGCGCGACTGCTACGGGAACCCCAGCAGCAGTCACACCACCGGCCTGAAAGCGAAGGCCATGCTCGACGGCGTGCGTACACTGGCGCGCCGCGTGCTCGGCGCGGGGCAGGGCAGGCTGACGTTTACCAGCGGCGCCACCGAAGGCATCCAGACCGCCGTGCTGTCGGCGTTGTGCGAGGTGCGCGCGCGCCGCGCCAGGGGCGAAGCGACCGGCGAGCTGCTGTTGTACGGCGCCACCGAACACAAGGCGGTGCCCGAGAGCCTGGCGCACTGGAATACGCTGCTCGGCACCAATCTCGAACTGCGCGCCCTGCCGGTCGATGGCGACGGGCGCCATCGCCTCGACGTGCTGCGCGAACTGGCGCCGCGCGCCGCCTTGGTCTGCACCATGGCCGCGAATAACGAAAGCGGCGTCATTTCCGACCTGGCCGGCATTGAGGCGCTCTTGGGCGAATGCGCGCCAACCGCGCTGTGGATGGTCGACAGCGTGCAGGCGCTCGGCAAGCTGTCGCTCGACCTGGCCGCGACCCGCATCGACTACGCGCCGTTCTCCGGCCACAAGCTGTACGCGCCCAAAGGCATCGGCATGCTGTATGTGCGCGATGGCGCGCCGTACACCGCGCTGATGATGGGCGGCGGGCAGGAGTCGGCCCAGCGTTCCGGCACCGAGAACATGAGCGGCATCGCCGCCCTGGGCGCGGTGCTGGCGGCGCTGATTGATGGCGCCAGCTTTCGCAGTCATGCGCAACTGGTGCGCATGCGCGAACGCCTGGCCGCGGCCTTGCGCGAAGCCCTGCCCGGCATCGTGTTCAACGCGCCGTTCGCCACCAGCCTGCCGACCACCCTCAATTTTTCGGTACCCGGCCTGGCCGGCAAGGAGCTGCTCGACCTGTTCGACGCCGCCGGCGTGCGCGTCAGCGCGGGGTCGGCCTGTTCGGCGGCCAAGGCGGCGCCCAGCTACGTGCTGGCCGCCATGGACCTGGCGCCGTGGCGCTGCGCGGCGGCGGTGCGCATGTCGTTCGGGCCGATGGCGGACGAGGCCTTGATCGACGCCGCCTGCGAGCGCATCGCCCGCTGCGGCGCGGCCCTGCGCGCCAGTTGCCTGGTGCCGTCGGCCATGCCCGCAGCCGATGGCGACGGCGTGATCCAACTCGGCTTCGACGGCGCCTGCACCTGGCTGCTGCTCGACGCCACCAGCCGCACCTGCGCCATCGTCAATCCGCTGGCGCCGCTGGCGGCGCGCATCAACGACTTCGTGCGCTGCCAGGGCTACCGCGTGCGCGCGGTGATCGACACCCACGGCGGCGGCACCGGGCGCGCGGCCCTGGTGGCGGCGCTGGGCGGCCAGCTGGCCGGCGGCATCAGCCACGAAGCGCTGGGCTGGCCCGCGCTGGCCGACCAGGTCACGCTCGATAACGGCCAGGCCGCCAGTGCGCTCATGTTCGGCAGCCGCCTGCTGGCGCGCGTGGAGCAGGGCATTGGCGCCAGCTACCTGTTCGGCGAGCGTTCGGCTGCGGGCCTGGCCGCCGGCGACGTGCGCTTCGCCTTCACCGGCCCCGACGCCGACATTCAACAACTGGCGGAACTGGTCTCGCGCAAGACCATCGTGTGCCAGGCCAGCGAGGCGTCAAGCCCGGCCTGCACCACCCTGCTGGCGGAACGCGGCGGCGCCATCGCGGCCGCCAACCCCTTGGCGATGCAGCTCGAGGCGCATGGCCTCGAGCGCTTCTTCAACGACCATCCCGACGCGCTGCTGATCGACGTGCGCGAAGCCTACGAACACGCAGCGGCCGATGCCGGCCACTGGCACGGCCATGCCGTCGAAAGCGTGCCTTTGTCGCGCCTGGCCGACCGCCTGTCGGTGTGGCTGCGCGCGCAAGAGCGCCCGCTGGTGTTCTTCTGCCGCAGCGGCGCGCGCAGCATCAAGGCGGCGCAGTGCCTGCACCGCCTGGGCTACCGCAATGCCTGGCATGTGGCGGGCGGGGTCGCGCTGGGCGCCGTGCTGCCGCTGGCGGCGTAAGCCGCGCGCCCGGCGCGCCTTCTCATCAGCGTTGATTGGTTTCATCGTTTGATGCTCCCTGATCATTAGCCTGATGCCAGACGCAATATTTCTGCCGGATTGCGTCCAATCTGTGCAGCTTGCTTCTGGCGGACAAGCCCGAAATGTTCGCTGGCGCACAGTCGCCTACGTGTCATCGTTATAAGATTGCAACAGCCGTACGACCCGGTCGCAACTCGCTGTCCCGCAGCGTGTTGGCTACTCATGCCCACGCGAGGTCTCTGTTGAACCAAGAAAACACCAAATTAGCCGACACCCTGTATGCCTGGCGCAATGTCCACGACGGCGAACGCCTTGCCGGCGATGAATTCCCCCTGCGCTCGGAACTGTTCAGTGCCGCACAAATGGCGATGCACGGCAAGCATCTGGCTACCACGCACCAGCTCAGCGAGCGCGGCGGCCCCGACCGCCTGCTGCCGCGCCTGACCGAAAACGCCGCGATCATCACCGACACCTGCTCGGAGCTGACCGCCGCCATCAAGGCCGGGCGACAGATTACGCCGGCCTCCGAATGGCTGCTCGATAACTTCTACCTGGTCGAAGAGCAGATCCGCATCGCCCGGCGCCACCTGCCGAAAGACTATTCCAAGGAGTTGCCGCGCCTGGCCAATGAAGAGGCGGACGGCAATCCGCGCGTGTACCAGATCGCGCTCGAAATCATCTCGCACGGCGATGGCCGGGTCGATCCCGAGAGCCTGTCGCGTTTTGTGGACGCCTACCAGGAAGTAGCGACCCTCAAACTTGGCGAACTGTGGGCCATTCCGATCATGCTGCGCCTGGCGCTGATCGAGAACCTGCGCCGCGTGGCCGCGCGCGTGTACGACAACCGCGCCCAGCGCGACCGCGCCAACGACTGGGCCGACCAGATGGCCGAGACGGCCGAAAAGAACCCGAGCGACCTGATTTTGCTGGTGGCCGACATGGCCCGGTCCGGCCAGCCGATGAACAGCGGCTTCGTGGCCGAACTGGCGCGCCGCCTGCAGGGCCAGAGCCCCGCATTGACCCTGGCGCTGCAGTGGGTGACCACGCGCCTGGCCGACGCGGGCCTGACCATCGAACAGCAGATCCAGGCCGAAATCGGCCAGCAAGCGGCCGACCAGGTCTCGATCAGCAACAGCATCGGCAGCCTGCGCTTCCTCGGCACCATGGACTGGCAGGAGTTCGTCGAGACCATGAGCGCGGTCGAACAGACCTTGCGCCTGGACCCGGCCGGCACCTACGGCAAGATGGAGTTCGCCACGCGCGACAACTATCGCCACGTCGTCGAAAAGCTGGCCAAGCGCAGCGACTTCACCGAAGTGCAGGTGGCCGAAATCGCAGTCGAACTGGCGCTGGCGAACCGCTCGGCGGCCGCCGGCGGGCTCGATGAACGCACCCGCCACATCGGCTACTACCTGGTCGGCAGCGGCCAGGAGCAACTTGAACAGCGCCTGGCGGTACGCAATCGGCCGCTCGAAGCGTTGAACAAGAGCGGGCGCGCCTCGCCGCTGTCGACCTATTTGGGCGGCATCGTGGTGCTTACCCTGCTGTTTACCGGCACCGCCATCATCCACGCGCGCGCCGACGGCGCCGACGACTGGATGCTGGTCGTGCTGGGCGTACTGGCCCTGCTGGGATCGAGCCAGCTGGCCTTAGCGCTGGTCAACTTCATGGCCACCCAGCTCACGCGCCCGCACCCGTTGCCGCGCATGGACTTCAAAGAAGGCATTCCGACCGACGCGCGCTCGATGGTGGTGGTGCCGACCTTGCTGTACAGCCGCGACAACGTCGCCTCGCTGTGCGAAGCGCTGGAAGTGCGTTACCTGGCCAACCGCGATCCGAACCTGCGCTTTTGCCTGCTGACCGATTTCGTCGACGCGCCCAAGCAGCACATGCCGGGCGACGAGGAACTGGTCGAACAGGCGCGCGCCACCATCGCCGAACTCAATGACAAATACGGCTGCGACGTCGACGAGGAAATCCTCGGGCCCGACGGCGAGACGAGCATGTCGCGCTGCCACCTGCAGCCCTTCCTTCTGCTGCACCGTCCGCGCATGTGGAGCGCCAGCGAAAACGCCTGGATCGGCTTCGAGCGCAAGCGCGGCAAGCTGGCCGCCCTCAACGCGTTCCTGCGTGGCGGCGCGCGCGACCAGTTCTCCATGGTCGCCGGCTCCACCGACGGCCTGGCGCACGTGCGCTACGTGATCACGCTCGATACCGACACCCAGCTGCCGCGCGACGCCGCGCGCCAGTTCATCGCCACCATGGCGCACCCGCTGAACCGTCCCACCCTCGACAAGGCCGGCCGCCGCGTGGTCGAAGGCTACGGCATCCTGCAACCGCGCGTGGCGGCGGCGCTGCCGGGCGACACCGCCTCGCGCTACGAGCACCTGTGCGGCGGCGAACCGGGCATCGACCCGTACACCCGCACCGTCTCCGACGTGTACCAGGATGTGTTCTACGAAGGCTCTTTCGTCGGCAAGGGCATCTACGATGTCGACACCTTCGAAACGGTGCTCGGCCACCGCCTGCCCGACAACCAGATTCTCAGCCACGACCTGCTGGAAGGCTGCTACGTGCGCGCCGGTTTGCTGAGCGACGCCCAACTGTACGAAGAATACCCGGCGCGCTACAGCGACGACGTGAGCCGGCGCCACCGCTGGATCCGCGGCGACTGGCAACTGGCCGGCTGGCTGCTGCCGCGCGTGCCCGGCGCGAACGGCAAGCGCGAACCGAATCCTCTGAGCGCGCTGTCGCGCTGGAAGCTGTTCGACAACCTGCGCCGCAGCCTGATCGCCACCACCCTCACCGCCTTGCTGATCTTCAGCTGGGCCTTGATGCCAACCCCGCTGTTCTGGACCCTGGGCGTGCTGTCGGTGATCTTCCTGCCGACCTTCTTTTCCACCATGTTCGACATCATCGAAAAACCGCACGACGTGCTGTGGGAGCAGCATCTGGCCACCGCCTCCAAGAGCGCGCGCCTGATGTTCGGCCACTCGGCGCTGCAACTGGCCTTCCTGCCGTACGAAGCGCACTTCAGCCTGGACGCCATCGTGCGCGCCTCGTGGCGCATGCTGGTCACGCACCGGCGCTTGCTGGAATGGCGTCCATCGAGCCTGAACCGCTCCAGCACCGACATGGAGAGCAACTGGAAGAGCATGTGGATTTCGCCGGTGCTGGCCGTGGCCACCGCGCTTGTGCTCGCCTACTTCCACCGCGCCGCCTTGCCGGTCGCCGCGCCCGTGCTGCTGCTGTGGTTCTTCGCGCCGGTGGTGGCCTGGTGGATCAGCCTTCCGCAAGAACGCGCCGCCACCGCCCTGTCGTCGCCGCAAACCATGTTCCTCGAAACGCTGGCGCGCAAAACCTGGAGCTTCTTCGAGACCTTCGTCACGGCAGAAGACAACTGGCTCGCGCCCGACAATATGCAGGAGCACCCGGTCAAGGTGGTTGCGCACCGCACCTCGCCGACCAATATCGGCATGGCGCTGCTGGCCAACCTGACCGCGTGGGACTTCGGTTTCATCACCACCGGGCGCCTGCTCAAGCGCACCCGCGACACGCTCAACACCATGGCGCGCATGGAACGCCACCAGGGGCATTTCTATAACTGGTACGACACCCTGACCTTGAATCCCCTGCACCCGATGTATGTGTCGGCGGTCGACAGCGGTAACCTGGCCGGCCACCTGCTCACGCTGGCGCCGGGGTTGACCGCCTTGGCCGACCAGCCGATCGTGGGCAAGCAAACCTTGGACGGCATCTCCATCACCCTGAACGTGGTGCAGGAGTACGCGCTTGATGCCGGGCCGGCGGTCAAGGCGGCGATCGACGCCATGCGCAGCCACCTGTCGGCCGACCGGGTACGCGAAACCGAAAACCTGCCCGGCATGGCCGCCGAACTGGCGCGCCTGTCGGGCTGCGCCGACGCCATCCTGGCCGCCATGCACCCGGTGGGCGAGCCGAACCTGCAAGGCTGGGCCGACAAGCTCGCCGACCAGTGCCACAGCGCGCGCGACGAACTGCTGCAACTGGCACCGTGGATGCGTTCGGCCCAGGAATACGTGGTCGACACCAGCCTGACCCGCATTCCGACCCTGCGCGAGCTGGCCAGCTTCGCCCTCACCGGCAGTGCCAGCACCGACCTGGCCCCGAGCGAGCGCGAACGCCAGCAAACCCTGACCGACCTGGTGGCCCAGGGCAGCACCCGCGCCGCCCAGCGCATCGAAGACATCAACCGCATGGCGACTGAAGCGCGCGCGTTCGCGAACATGGACTTCCGCTTCATGTACAACAGCACCACCAACCTGCTGGCGATTGGCTACAACGTCTCGGACCGGCGCCTGGATGCGGCCTGTTACGACTTGCTGGCGTCCGAAGTACGCCTGTGCAGTTTCGTCGGCATCGCGCAGGGCCAGTTCCCGCAAGAGCACTGGTTCGCGCTGGGCCGCCAGCTGTGCATCATCGGCAACGAGCAACTGCTGCTGTCGTGGAGCGGCTCGATGTTCGAGTACCTGATGCCGCTGCTGGTCATGCCGACCTACCAGAACACCTTGCTCGACCAGACCTACCGTTCGGTCGTCAACGCGCAGATCGAGTACGGCAAACAGCGCGACGTGCCGTGGGGGATTTCCGAATCCGGCTACAACACCGTCGACGCCAGCCTCAATTACCAGTACCGCGCCTTCGGCGTGCCGGGCACGGGCCTCAAGCGCGGCCTGGCCGACGACCTGGTGGTGGCCCCGTATGCGACCATGATGGGCCTGATGGTCCATCCCGACGCCGCCGTCGAGAACCTGCAGCGCATGGCCGACCTGGGCTTCATGGGCAAGTACGGTTTTTACGAAGCGATCGACTACACCGCCGCGCGCCTGCCGCGCGGCCAGACCTTCGCCGTGATCCGCTCCTTCATGGCGCACCATCAGGGCATGGGCTTCCTCGCCCTGAGCTATCTGCTGCACGACCGTCCGATGCAGCGCCGCTTCGAGTCCGACCCGCTGTTCCAGGCCACCTTGCTGGTACTGCAGGAACGGGTGCCGCGCGCCGGCGCCTTCTATTCCAACACTGCCGAACTGGCCGCCATGCGCGCCCCGGCGCAGGAAGTGTCGACCTCCGCGACCCGCATCATCACCCAGACCACCACGGTGCAGCCGGAAGTGCAGCTGCTCTCGAATGGCCGCTACCATGTGATGGTCACCAGCGCCGGCGGCAGCTACAGCCGCTGGAAAGACCTGGCCGTGACGCGCTGGCGCGAAGATGGCACCTCCGACAACTGGGGCAATTTCTGCTACGTGCGCGATGTCGAGAGCGGCCAATTCTGGTCGACTGCCTTCCAGCCAACCCTGGTCGAGCCGAAATCGTATGAAGTCATCTTCTCGGAAGGGCGCGCCGAATTCCGCCGCCATGACCGTGGGCTCGACCTGTACACCGAAATCGTGGTCTCGCCGGAAGACGACATCGAAATGCGGCGTACCCGCATTACCAACAAGTCGACCGTGCGGCGCACCATCGAGTTCACCAGCTACGCCGAAGTGGTCATGGCGCCGGCCGCCGCCGACAACGCCCACCCGGCGTTCAGCAAACTGTTCGTGCAGACCGAAATCCTGCGCAACGAGAATGCCATCCTGTGTACCCGCCGTCCGCGCGCCAAGGACGAGCAGATGCCGTGGATGCTGAACCTGATGACGGTGCATGACGGCGCGCTGCTGGACGTCTCGTTCGAAACGAGCCGCAGCGAATTCCTCGGCCGCGCCAACAGCACGGTGGCCCCGCGCGCCATGCTCGAACCCCAGCCGCTGGGCGGCGGCGAAGGGTCGGTGCTCGATCCGGTGGTGGCGATCCGCTACAAGGTCACGCTGGAACCCGACCAGGTGGTCGTGCTCGACGTGGTGACCGGCATGACCGACACGCGCGAGCAAGCGGTGCACCTGATCGACAAATACCAGGACCGCCATCTGGCCGACCGCGTGTTCGAACTGGCATGGACCCACAGCCAGGTCGTGCTGCGTCAATTGAACGCCACCGAATCGGACGCGCAGCTCTACAGCCGCCTGGCCAGTACGGTAATCTACCCGAACGCCTCGCTGCGCGCCGACGCCGGCATCCTGATCCGCAACCAGCGCGGCCAGTCCGGCCTGTGGGCCTACGCCATTTCGGGCGACCTGCCGATCGTGCTGATGCAAATCAAGGACCCGGCCAATATCGACCTGGCGCGCCAGATGGTGCAGGCGCACGCGTACTGGCGCCTCAAGGGGCTGGTGGTCGACCTGGTCATCTGGTACGAAGACCAGTCGGGTTACCGCCAACTGCTGCACGACCAGATCATGGGCCTGATCGCCTCCGGCATCGATGCGCAAGCGATCGACCGCCCGGGCGGCATCTTCGTGCGCCTGCTCGACCAGATCGCGCAGGAAGACCGGGTGCTGATGCAGTCGGTGGCGCGGGTCATCATTTCCGACAGCAGCGGCAGCCTGGCCGACCAGGTCAAGCGCGCCACGCCGGTGCTGCCGAAACTGCCCTTGCTGGTGGTCGAATCGCGCGGCGAGCAATACGAGCCACGTGCGAATATCCCTGCGGCCGGCGCACCGGTCGCCGCACACGAGCTGATCCTGCACAACGGACTGGGAGGCTTCAGCGCCGACGGTACCGAATACGTGATCCGCACCGATGCGCAGAACCGCACGCCGGCGCCGTGGGCCAACGTGCTGGCCAACCCGAACTTCGGCAGCGTTGTGTCGGAGAGCGGCCAGGCCTACACCTGGAGCGAAAACGCGCACGAATTCCGCCTCACGCCGTGGGAAAACGACCCTGTGTCGGACCGCGGCGGCGAGTCGTTCTATATCCGCGACGAGCAGACCGGCCGTTTCTGGTCGCCCACCGCCTTGCCGGTGCGCGCAGCCGGTCAATACATTACCCGCCACGGCTTCGGCTACAGCGTCTTCGAGCACAGCGAAGAGGGCATTCACACCGAACTGTCCACCTTCGTGGCGCTCGACGCCTCGATCAAGTATTCGGTCATCAAGATCCGCAACGACAGCACCGTGGCGCGCCGCCTGTCGGCCACCGGCTATGTGGAGTGGGTGCTGGGCGACCTGCGCGCCAAGTCGGCGATGCATGTCACCACCGAGCAGGATCCGATGAGTGGCGCGATCTTTGCGCGCAACGCCTACAACACCGAGTTCACGGGCCGCGTGGGATTCTTCCACGTCGACGCGCAGCAGAAAACCTTTACCGCCGACCGCAATGAATTCATCGGCCGCAACCGCACCTTGGCCAGTCCGGCGGCGATGGGGCGCGCGCGCCTGTCCGGCAAGATCGGCGCGGCGCTCGATCCGTGCGCCGCGCTGCAGGTGATGGTGGAACTGCAGCCGGGCCAGGAACGCGAACTGGTGTTCATGCTCGGTGTCGGTGGCCGCCGCAATGCGGATGCCAGCGGCCTGGTGCAGAAATACAGCGGCAGCGCCGCCGCCGCGGCCTCGCTGGCGATGGTGCGCAAGCACTGGGACCACACGCTCGGCGCAATCCAGGTGCAAACGCCCGATCCATCGCTCGACGTGATCGCCAACGGCTGGCTGATGTACCAGACCATCGCCTGCCGCCTGTGGGCGCGCAGCGGCTACTACCAGTCCGGCGGCGCTTTTGGCTTTCGCGACCAGCTGCAAGATGCGATGTCGATGATCCACACCGAACCGCACCTGCTGCGCGAGCACCTGCTCATGTGCGCGGCCCACCAGTTCGTGGAAGGCGACGTGCAGCACTGGTGGCATCCGCCATCGGACCGGGGCGTGCGTACCCATTGTTCGGATGACTATCTGTGGCTGCCGCTGGCGGCGCACCGTTACGTCATCGGCACGGGCGACCGCAGCGTGCTGACCGAACCGGCGCCATTCCTCGAAGGGCGCATGCTCAAGCAGGAAGAAGAGTCCTATTACGACATGCCGGGCCGTTCGAGCCAGACCGGCGACCTGTACGAGCACTGCGTGCGGGCGATCAAGCGCGGCCTGCGCTTCGGCGAACATGGCTTGCCGCTGATCGGCACCTGCGACTGGAACGATGGCATGGACCGGGTCGGCAACGAAGGCAAGGGCGAGAGCGTGTGGCTGGCGTTCTTCCTGTACGAAGTGCTGCAGCGCTTCTCGGAAGTGGCGGTGGTGTACGGCGACCATGCGTTTGCCGAGACCTGCAAAACCGAGGCGGCCACCCTGGCGGCCAATGTGGAAGCGCATGCGTGGGATGGCCAGTGGTACCGCCGCGCCTACTTCGACGACGGCACGCCGCTCGGATCGCACACCAACGACGAATGCCAGATCGATTCGATTTCGCAGAGCTGGGGTGTGATTTCGGGCGCGGCCAATCCGCAGCGCACGGCGTCGGCCATGAAGGCGGTCGACGAGCGCCTGGTGCGGCGCGACTACGGCCTGGTGCAGCTGCTCGATCCGCCGTTCGACGACGGCGTGCTCAATCCCGGCTACATCCGCGGCTATGTGCCGGGTGTGCGCGAAAACGGCGGGCAGTACACGCACGCCGCGATCTGGACCGCGATGGCGTTCGCCAAGATGGGCGACACCGAGCGTGCCTGGGAGCTGCTGCGCATGATCAATCCGGTGCAGCATGGCAGCACGCCCGAGAGCGCGGCCTTGTACAAGGTCGAGCCGTACGTGGTGGCGGCGGACGTGTATGCGGTTTCGCCGCACATCGGCCGTGGCGGATGGAGCTGGTACACCGGTTCGTCGGGATGGATGTATCGCCTGATCGTCGAGTCGCTGCTGGGCGTGAGCCTGGCCGGCGACAAGCTGACCATGACGCCGCATCTGCCGGCCGACTGGCCGGGCTTCAAGCTGCAGTACCGCTATCGCGAGACGGTGTACGCGATTTCGGTGCAGGCTGGCGACACGGATGCGATCTCGGTCGACGGCGTGGCGCAGGAAGACAAGGTGATCCAAATGGTTGATGACGGCCGGCCGCACACGGTCGACCTGCGGGTGCGCCGCCCAGGCTAAGCCGCTTAACAAACCGCCGTCATTGTCATTGTCATTGTCATTGTCATTGTCATTGTCAGTGCAGGAGCGTTTCCTGCCACTGACAATGACGGCGTTTTTGCATTTGACGGGTGTTTTGGGGGCATGCCGGTGACCGCCACCGCCCGCCATGCGCAACAAAGTGTCTCAATCTGGACATTTTCATGTTTCGCGCAACAAACGGACTATTTAGTTTTCCACAGGCGCATCGCGCTGCTCTACGGCAACAAGTCCCTCTCTCCCTGCTAGGTCCGCCTCCACCGCGTTGACTGTCGGCAAGTCACGTGTTGTTTCACCTAAGGAAATCTCCTCGCCTTCGGAAACTCATTTCCAAATGTAAATACTCTGTCACGGTAAGGTCATGCATAGTTGCGAGAATTCAGTTGTCTGTACCTATTCATGTTAACGGGATTCCCATGCGCCACCTCACCACGTTCAAGCTGTTCCGCCCGCTCGCCATCGCCCTGGCCCTGTCCGCCAGCCACGCCGTCATGGCGTCCGAAGCCGACCACCAGGAATTCGAAGCCACCTTGCATGTGCCGTACGCGGCCGCCAGCGCGGCGCGTACCTTCACGCTCGCCTTCGACTATCCGCACGTCGAGCGCCTGCAAGAGGTGAGCTGGAAACTGGAACTGCTCGGTCCATCGGGCCAGGTGGTCCAGCAATGGCACGGCGTGCAGCGCATGTTCCAGAAGCCGGTCGATGTCAAGGTGTACTGGGCGGGCAAGGCTGGCCTTGCTGACGGGGTTTACCAGGTGCGCATGCAAGCCGTTTCCAACGATGCCGCCGAGCGCGGCCGCGCGCCGGACCAGTCGCCCGAGTCCGTGGAGCGCCTGCTGGCGGCCGGCGCCGATGAGATGGTGGAACAAGGTTGGGACTTGGCGATCGGCAAGACCGTCCAGCCCGCCATGCCGGCCTTCCGCGCTTTGCCCACCAACAAGGTCAACGGCAAGGCGGGCGAACTGTCTTCCGTGCAAATGGCCACGCCAGCGCCGGGCGCGCTGCCGTACACCATCTATTTTGCCAACCTGCACAGCCAGACCAATCACAGCGACGGCGGCGGGGCCATCAGCAGTTGCAGCGGCTCGCAAGCACCGCAAAGCGCCGCCTTCGGGCCGGCCGACGCGTACGCGTACGCCCGCAACAAGGGGCTGGACATCCTGATGACGTCCGAGCACAACCACATGTTCGACGGCTCCGACGGCACCAACACCTCGGCCAGCCCGGCCACGGCCAAGGCGCTGTTCCAATCTGGCTTGACGGCCGCGGCCGGTTTCAATGCCGCCAATCCCGACTTCCTGGGCGTGTACGGCATCGAATGGGGCGTGATCAACAACGGCGGCCACCTGAACATCTTCAATACGCCGGAACTGTTGCAGTGGGAGCTCAACAGCAGCGGCCAACTGATCGGCGACACGCTCACGCCCAAGGGCGACTACAGCGGCCTGTACAGCCTGATGCGCCAGCGCGGCTGGGTGGGGCAGTTCAACCATCCCTCGTCGAGCGGGCAATTCCTGGTCGGCGGCGTGCCGCTCGGCTACAGCGCCGACGGCGACCAGGCGATGGCGCTGTGCGAAGTGCTCAATACCTCGGCGTTCTCGACCAACACCAGCGAGACCGAAACCGGGCGCAGCAGCTTCGAAGGCGCCTGCAACAAGGCGCTCGAGGCGGGCTTTCACATCGCCTTTTCCACCAATCAGGATAATCACTGCGCCAACTGGGGAGCCTCGTACACCAACCGTACCGGCGTGTTGATTCCCAACGGCACACCGCTGACGCAAGCGAGCTTTATCGAGGCGCTGAAGGGGCGGCGCGTGTTCGCCACCATGGACAAGACCTCGCAACTGGTGCTCACCGCCAACGGCAAGGTCATGGGCGAGCGCTTCAGCAACAGCGGCCCGCTCAAGCTGATCGCCAACTTCGCCAGCAGCAGCGGCAGAGTGGCGTCGACGGTATCGATCGTCGAGGGCGTGCCGGGGCGCAAGGGTACGGTCAGCCAGCTGGCCAGCACGGCCGACACCACCATCACCCCAGCGCTCGGCGAGCACTTTTACTACGCCAAAGTGACGCAGGACGACGGCAAGATCTTGTGGTCGGCCCCGATCTGGGTCACGCAGACGGCGGGCGGCGGCGGCGACACCACCGCGCCGACGGTCAGCGCGAGCCAGAGCGGCACCAGCGGCACCATTTCCCTGGCGGCGACGGCGAGCGATGCCGGCGGCATCAGCCGGGTCGAGTTCTATGTTGACAATGTACTGAAAGGAACGGACAGCACGGCCCCGTATGTGCTCAGCCTCGACTCGGCGACCCTGAGCAATGGCAGTCACCAGTTGACGGCCAAGGCGTATGACGTCGCGCTCAACAGCGCGGTCTCGGCGCCGCTTGGTTTCAGCGTCAGCAATGGCGGCACGGCGCAGCAGCAACTGCTGACCAATAGCGGATTCGAATCGGGCGTGAGCGGGTGGGTGGCGCCGAGCGGCGTGATCACCTCGGCCGGGCCGGCGGCGCACGGCGGCAGCTGGAAGGCTGCGCTGAACGGCGAGGGTGCAGCCAACACCGATACCGTGTACCAGCAGGTCGCGATTCCATCGACGGTGACGAGTGCCACGCTGGGCTTCTGGCTCAAGGTCGTCTCGAGCGAAACGACGACGACCAGTTCCTACGACAAGCTGAAGGTACAAGTGAGAAGCGGCGGCAACGCCGTGCTGGCGACCCTGGCCACGTACTCCAACCTGAACAAGGGAACGAGTTACGTGCAAAAGACCTTCGACCTGAGCGCCTACAAAGGGCAAACGGTGCGGATCTACTTCGAAGGCGTGGAAGGCTCGACGATTCCCACCAGCTTCCTGATCGACGACGTCACCCTCACGACCAGATAACCAAAAGCAACAACCCCCACAACCGGGGTCAGAGCTTTAATTTGCAACTTTTTTGTTGCATAACCGGGGATGAACTCCGGTTATGCAACAAAACGTCGACGGAGGGCAGTGCTGGGCAAAAAAATCCATCAACTATATGCCCAACCGCCGTCGGCCCCCACTTTTGCACGGTTTTGCAAGTTTTAAGTTTGCAATGTTTCGATTAAAAGCTCTGACCCCGGTTGTAGGAGTTGGAGTCGGAATTTGGTAGGAATTCAGAAGCCGAAGCGGGCGCCGGCGCCCAGCAGGGTGGCGATGCCAAGGGCCGCGAAAATGGCGGCGGCGATGCCATGCACCAGTTTTAGCGGTACTTTGTTGGCAATCCGCTCGCCGAAATACACCGCCGGCACATTCGCCAGCATCATGCCGAACGTGGTGCCGGCCACCACTGCCACCATCGATTCGTAGCGCGCCGCCAGCGCTACCGTGGCAATCTGGGTCTTGTCGCCCATCTCGGCCAGGAAAAATGCGATCAGGGTCGTCAGGAATACGCCGTAGCGCCCCAATCCCGGCTGTTCGTCGTCATCGAGCTTGTCGGGCACCAGGGTCCACGCGGCCATCGCCAGGAACGATACGCCCAGCACCCAGCGCATCACGTTCGGCCCGAGCAGGGTGCTGACCCACGCCCCCACCGCCGCCGCAAACGCATGGTTGGCCAGCGTCGCCACCAGAATTCCCAGCACAATCGGCACCGGCCGCCGGAATTTGGCCGCCAGCAGGAATGCCAGCAGTTGCGTCTTGTCGCCAATTTCGGCGAGGGCGACGATGCCCGTTGATACAAGGAAGGCGTCCATACAGTGTGATCCTAAGGGGAAGCGCGGATCATAACAGAGCCTCCCGTGTGGCTGCGCGCACCACGGTGCCCGTCAATACGCGCCTGCGCGCTTTCGCGCGGCCTGCGGAAGTGATATTCTGCCTGCGCCAATCCACATGCCACCGACCCGGAAAAACCATGAAGACATCGACCCTCCTGCGCGCCACCGCCTGCGCCGTGTTCTGCCAACTTGGCGCCCACGCGTACGCCCTCGATCCCCTGAGCTACGCGCGCTACGACCAGGTGAAAACCAGTGCCCTGCACATGGACCTGACGGCCGATTTCGCGAAGAAGACGCTGTCCGGCCACGCCGAACTGACCTTGAACTGGGTCGATAAGTCGGCGCGCATCCTCGATCTCGATACGCGCGCGCTGACCATCTCCAAGGTCCAGGCGCTCGACTCCAGCGGCAAGTGGGTGACCGTGCGCCACACGCTCGACAAGCTTGATGCCGAAAAAGGCCAGGCCATGCATATCGACCTGGCCGCGCTGCCGGCGCAACCTGAGAAAGTGCGCATCTATTACCGCACCTCGCCGACCGCCACCGCGTTGCAGTGGCTGGCGCCGGTGCAGACCATGTCGGGCAAGCGCCCTTTCATGTTCAGCCAGTCCGAGACGATCGAGGCGCGCTCCTGGGTGCCGCTGCAGGATACCCCGGCCGTGCGCTTCACCTACAGCGCCCACATCGAAGCGCCCAAGGACCTGCGCGTGGTCATGAGCGCCGATAACGATCTCAATGCCACCGGCAAGGGCGGCTGGGACTTCAAGATGCCGCAGCCGATTCCATCCTACCTGCTGGCCATCGGCATCGGCGAAATCGACGTGCGCGCACTCGGTTCGCGTACCGGCGTCTATGCCGAGCCAAAACGCATCGGCGCGGCCGCCTATGAATTCGTCGATACCGAAAAAATGGTCGCCGCCGCCGAATCGCTGTACGGCCCTTATCGCTGGGGGCGTTACGACATGCTGGTGCTGCCGCCGTCGTTCCCGATCGGCGGCATGGAAAACCCGCGCCTGACCTTCCTCACGCCGACCATGATCACGGGCGACCGCAGCCTGGTCGACCTGATCGCGCATGAACTGGCGCACAGCTGGTCGGGCAACCTGGTCACCAACGCGTCGTGGAAGCACTGGTGGCTCAACGAAGGCTTCACCACCTACGTCACCACCCGCATCCTGGAATCCCTGTACGGCCCCGAAGTGGCGGACATGAACCTGCAGCTCGAGCAGGAAGAAGCTATCGCTTCGCTGGCCACCATCCCGGCCGCCAAGCAGGCCTTGCTGACCAAG
The DNA here is from genome assembly GCF_011682185.1 of Massilia genomosp. 1. NCBI lineage: Bacteria > Pseudomonadati > Pseudomonadota > Betaproteobacteria > Burkholderiales > Oxalobacteraceae > Massilia > Massilia genomosp. 1. Next base: position 43,694 of record NZ_WHJF01000018.1, on the reverse strand, counting down.
GACCCGGACACCTCGTCGGCCAACTACACCGATGAAGGCCTGGCCTATCCGAAAGGCGCGTGGTTCCTGCGCACCCTGGAGCAGCGCGCCGGCCGCGCGGTGTTCGATCCCTTCCTGCGCGGCTGGTTCGACCAGCATGCGTTCCAGAGCGTGACCACCGAGCAGTTCGTGGCCTACCTGCGCAAGAACCTGCTGGCGAAAAATCCCAAGCTCTTGAGCGAGGCCGAACTTGAAGAGTGGCTGCACGGCGCCGGCATTCCGGCCAGCGCCAAGCGCGTGGTTTCGACCCGCCTGGCCGCACTCGATGCCACCCGCGCCAGCTGGCTGTCTGGCGCCACGCCAAGCGCCAGGCTCGATACCAAAAAATGGAATTCCACCGAGTGGATGAAGTTCCTGAACGATATCGACAACAAGGCCACGGCCGCCCAGCTCAAGGAACTCGACCAGGCCTTCCACCTCGCCAAGAGCACCAATAACGAAGTGGCCTTCCGCTTCTTCCGGGCGTCGATCAACGCCGGCTACACCGATGTGCGCATGCCGCTCGAAGCCTTCCTCATGAGCGTGGGCCGCCAGAAGTTCGTGCTGCCGCTGTACGCCGCACTGCGCGCCAAGCCGGCCGACAAGGTCTTTGCGGAGTCGGTCTACAAAAAAGCGCGCGCGCGCTATCACCCGGCCACGCAGGTCGGCGTCGATAAAAAAATGGCAGGCAAATAAAAGGACCGGCACTGTGCTCCATATGAACCGTATTGCGGCAGCGATCCTGCTGGCCTTGAGCAGTGTTGCGGCCGTCGCGCAGGCGCCAGCGGCGCCCGCAGTGGCCAATACACTGGCCAGCGCTCCGGCCAGTGCCTATGACCTCGACGCCGATGTCGCGCGCGTGATGAAGACGTTCGATGTTCCCGGCATGGCGATCGCCATCGTCAAGGATGGCAAGGTCCTCGCCGCGCGCGGCTTCGGCGTGCGCAAGCTGGGCGAGCCGGCGCCGGTCGACGGCAAGACCATCTTCGAGGTGGCGTCGAACTCCAAGGCCTTCACCGCAGCCGCGCTGGCCATGCTGGTCGACGAGGGCAAGCTCGATTGGGACGACAAGGTCATCAAACATCTGCCGGATTTCCAGATGTACGATGCCTACGTCACCCGCGAGATGACGGTGCGCGACCTGCTGGTGCATCGCAGCGGCCTGGGGCTGGGCGCCGGCGACTTGCTGTGGTGGCCGACCACCAGTTTCACGACCGACGAAATCATCGGGCAGCTGCGCTACGTGCGTCCGGCCACGAGTTTTCGCAACAGCTACGCCTACGATAACCTGCTGTACATCGTGGCCGGCAAGATCATCGCGCAAAAGGCTGGCAAGCCGTGGGGCGATGCGGTGCGCGAGCGCATCCTCAAACCCCTGGGGATGAACGCGACCACCACCAGCCTGGCCGACAACGCGGGCAACGCCAACGTGTCGGCCCCGCACAGCAAAATCGACGGCAAGATCGCCGCGGTGCGCGCGCTGCCGGTGCCGAACGCCGTTGGCGCGGTCGGCATCAACACCAACGCCGAGGATATCGCGCGCTGGATGACGGTGCTGCTCGATGGCGGCGCCATCGCGGGGGCGCCCAAGGATGCGCAGGGCAATCAAGCGCGCCTGTTCAGCGAGGCGCAAAGCCGCGAAATGTGGACCGCGCAAACGCCGATCAAAATCAGCGAGCCGAAACCGACGCTGGCGGCCACCAGGCCGAACTTCTTCGCCTATGGCCTGGGCTTCCAGCTGCGCGACTACAAGGGCCGCAAGCTGGCCTTGCACGGCGGCGCGCTGCAGGGCTTCTATTCGCGCGTGGTGATGGTGCCGGAAGCGAAGCTGGGCATCGCGATTTTGACCAATGCCGAAAGCGGCGGGGCCATGACGTCGCTGCAGTATCGCCTGCTCGATCATTATCTCGGTGATTCCCTCAATCCTGCGCCGAGCGACTGGATCACCTTGATCGGCGATGTGGAAACCGAGTCCCGCAACAAGGACCTGGCGAAACAGAAGACGGCCAGCGCCGCCCGCGCCGCCGCCTCGCGCCCGTCGCTGCCGCTGGCCGCCTACGACGGCGAGTACAACGACGCCTGGTACGGCGCGGTGACCATCAAGCCGGTCGGCGCCAGGCGGGTGCTGAGCTTTACCCGCACGCCCGACCTGAGCGGGGAGCTGGAGCACTTCCAGCACGATACCTTCATCGTGCGCTGGAAGGAGCGCAACTTCAACGCCGACGCTTACGTCACGTTTTCGCTGAACCCGGACGGCAGCATCGAACGCATGAAGATGGCGCCGGTGTCGACCGAGACCGATTTCAGCTACGACTTCGCGGACCTGCTGTTCACGCCCGCGAAGAAGAAGGACGTCAAGGACGCGAAGTAAGCCTCGCTCATCCCTTCGGCAGCGCGGCGGTCAGGTCAACCCAGCTTTTCGGCTGCGGTTGGCCGCGTTCGCGCACCCCGAAAAAGCTCACCACCTGTTCGCCCTCGGTGTCGTAGAACTCGACCGAGGTCACGCCCGCGCGCCGCACCACCCAGCCGCTCTTGAAGGCGCTGTCGCGCAGGTGCAGGTTAAACGCCGGATCGAGCACGTTGTACCAGCCCGCGCTGGCCGCCGTCTTGGTGATTTTGCCGCTGAAAATCTGGATCAGGGCGCCGTTGCCAAGGAAGGACATGAGCGGCAACTGCTGCCTGGCCGCTTCGTCGAGCAGGGTGCGCACCGCTTCGGGTTTGAGGCGCTGCACCATGCCGGCCGGCGCCAGGCGCATCGCCTGTTCGCGCGTGATCTTGAACTCGGTCAGCAGGCGGTTGAACTGGTGTACGTCGCTCATCTCGTTCCAGGCCTGCTGGAATTCCTTGACATCGACCTTGCTGTCGGCCAGTTCGGGCGCTTTCGGCGCGCGCGCGGCCACCTTGAGGGCGGCGTTCTGGTCGGGGTGGCGGAAGTCGGCCACCAGCTTGTCGAACACGGCCACGCCGGCGGCGTCTTTCGGATAGATCTTGTGGATCGCGGCGCCGTTCTCGTCGAAGAACTGCAGGCTGCGTTTGACCACGCCATCAAAGCCCGGCTGCGCCACCGCAAAGGCATGCTTCCACTTCGAGAACGTGAAGCGCAGGTCGATCTCGCCACCGAGGTAGCCACCGGCGATGTTGCGCTGGCGTGCTTCGCGCTCCTCATCTTTCACCCCCGCGTCCTTCGCCACCTCTTTATCGTCGTCCGGTTGCGGCTTGACCTTGGTGGCCACGCCGGTGCGTTCGATCACGCCGTTTTCGTTGCGCGTGAGCGCCAGCACGGTGCCCAGGTCGAGCGCGCGGCGCATGATTTCGCGCGGGTCGTTGCCGTCGCTGCGCAAGCGCGTGACGGTGCTGCCGATGCCAGTCGCCAGCAGCTCGGCTTCGGATACGCCGAGCGTGCGCGCGGCGTCGCGGATCATCACCTTGGGCTGTTCGGTGCGGAGCTGGCCCCAGCGCTCGGCCAGGGTGGCGGCGCCGGCGTGGCCGGCCAGCACAAGCAGGGCGCCGGCAATGGCCAGCGGAAGGGTGCGTAAGCGTTTCATGAAAGTCTCCTGGTGGGTGGGAAGGGTTAGTATTGGAATGTCAGCATGGCCGCCGCATTGCGGCCGGGGCGTGTCTGGCGTTCGATGTCGGCCAGGGTGGCGGCGTCAAGGCCGGCGGGCAGCGAGCGCGATGTCGCGTAGTCCCAATAGCGCTTGTCGCCCAGGTTGTAGATGCCGACGTTGAGTTTGACGTTCTTGCCGATGTTCCAGTACGCGGCCAGGTCGATCACGGTGGCGCCGGCGATCCGGAAACGCGGCATGCTCGCGTCGCCGATGGTGTCCGACGCCGGTTGCTTGCCGGCCGTGGCCACGGCGCTCAGCGACACGCCGTAGGCATCGCCCGCTGCGTCATAGCCCAGGGTGGCGCTGGCCTTGCGCGGCAGGGTGGAGGCCAGTTCGCCTTCCTTGCCGGTGGCGCTGTCGCGTGCCTTGCCGTGCGAGACGCCGGCGGCGGCCGCGATGCTCACGCCGGCTAGCGTCGGCGCCCAGCTACCGAGTTCCGCGCGCAGCGACGCTTCGCCGCCCCAGGTGCGCGCGCTGCCGTTGTTCTGCGGCCGGTACAGGCCGCGCGTGATGGTCGGGTAGTTCACCGGGTCCGGCGCCTGCGTTACGTAGTCGATGAAGTTCTTGTACTCGGTGCGGAACACCGATGCGGAGAGCTGCATGCCCTTGGCCGGACTGCTTTTCATGCCCGCCTCGAACGCCTGGCTGGTTTCCTTTTTGAGGTTCGGATTGCCCAGCACCGCGTAGCCGACGCCCGATCCGGTGTAGCTGAACGAGTCGTAGGTGCCGGTGCGTTCGGCCGCCGTCGGCAGGCGCGCGCCGCGGTTGATGCGGGCATACACCGACAGGTCGTCGCGCAAGGCGAGCGACAGGTTCAGGCCCGGGGTGGCGTAGGCCTCGCTTTCGGTCTTGATTTCGCCGGCCGCCGAGGGCACCGCGACCACGTAGGCGGCCAGGTTCTTGGGCGTGAGCTTGCGGTATTCGGCACGCAGGCCGGGCGTGAGGGTGGCCTTGTAGCCGCCCGCCATAAACCCGAATTCAGCGCGCAGGTAAGCGCTGGCCTTGTCGCTGTCCATGTCGGCCATGCGGTTCTTCATCGTGAACTGCTGCGCTCCGGTGGCGATGACGGTGCGCTCTTCCAGCCACGGACGGCGCGTCTCGGCCTGTTCCCAGGCGGCGCCGTAGGCCAGGCTGAGCGAGTCGCCCAGCTTGACGCTGGCGTCGGCGCCCGCGCCGGCGCTCTTGTTGTAGTAGCCGGTATCGATATTGCGCAGGTAGGCTTGGTTGCCGCTGATGTAGCGCGCGCGGGTGCGATCGATCACGCTGGCGTCCTGCACATACAGGCGGCTCTCGAGCGTGTCGAAGATGCCGTTGGTGGCGCCGCTCATGCGGTGCTCCAGGCTGACCCGGGTGCGCCTGGTGTGCGAATCCTGCCGCACCCCGTCCGGATACAGGCCGCCGGTCTTGTTGACGTAACTGCGCGCGTTGTCGCGCTCGTAGCCGTCCAGGGTCAGGCCGATGCGTTGGCCCCGGCTTGGGGTCCACTGGAACTTGGCCAGCAGCGCGTTCGAATCCCAGTCGTCCGGGTTGGCCGCCACGCTGCCCTTGTTTTCAAGCTCCTTGCCGCTGCGATGCACGGCCACGGCCAGCGCGTCGAGTACGCCGCCTGCGCCGATGCGCGCGGCGCCCGTCAGGCTGTGCGAACGGCTCTTGTTGGCGGCGCTGTAGCCGAGCGCATAGGCCAGGTAGCTGCGCTTGTCGTCGCTCAGGTAGTCGCCCGGCGACTTGGTGACAAAGGCCACGCTGCCGGCCAGGCCCGGCGTGCCGGCCGCCGCCGGGCCGGTGCCGGAGCCGATGCGCACTTCGCGGAACATGGCCGGGTCAAAATAATCGCGTCCGATGCCGAAGGTGTTCATGGCGGTGCCGTCCGGCTTGGGCGCGGCGTCGGGCAGGGCGATGCCGTCGATATCGAGGCTGACCCGATTGCCTTCGACGCCGCGGATATTGAAGCCGGTGTTCCCGGCGCCATCCCACACGCTGCCGCTGCCGCTGAAGGCGGCCGGCACCGACACCAGCGGCTCGTAGCGCGCGATGGCGCTCATGTCGCCGGCGTTGCGGCGCGCCAGTTCCTCGGCGCTGATGACGGTCACGCTGCCTTGCAGCGCATCGGGCGCCTTCTCGCGCAAGGGCGTGACGACGATGCCGGCCAATTGCTGCGGCTCGCGCGGGCCTTGCGCGTGCGCCGCGCCGGCGCCCAGCACCGCCAGCATGGCCGCGTTGAGGGTGGTGTTGACAAGGCGGCGCGATGGTGCGGCAGGCCGGCGCGCAATCGCGCGTGCCGGCAGCGGGGTCGAAGTGATCATGGTGGTCCAGGTCGGAGAGTGTCAGGCTGGCTCTCGGACCTGGCGACGCGATGGCGTCGGGCAGGGACACTTGCTGGCGGGTGTCAGATGATAACAAGAATCATTATCATTTGCAATGCAGCCCGCCTCACAGGTTTGACAGGTGGCTTACTTGCGGTTCCAGACGTCCATCATGTCCTGGCTGCCCTGCAGGCGGATGCCGTTATCGGACAAGATACTTTCGGTCGCGTCGACCATCTCCTTGCGCCGCACGACCATGGTCTCGCCGCCGCGCTGGTCGAAATGGATCACGATCAGCTCGTCCTTCGAGTCGCGCAGCAGCTGCACCATGTGGGCCAGGCTGCGTACCGGGACCTTGTTGACCGAGTAGATCACCGAGCCGAAACGGTTGGAGTAGCCGCTGACCGATTTATGCGGGAAGAAGGGCGAGCTGACCACCACCAGTTCCTGGCGCTCCGGCGTCGGCGCATCGCCGCGGCGCGTCACCAGCGGGCTGGCGATGTAGCTGGCCGCCGCCATCACGTTGACGCTGGAGCCGAGAAAGGCCAGGAAGTCGGTGCTGGCGCGCGAGAACACGATCGGGCCGTAGATGAAGTACGACGGATAGCCGTTGTTCAGGTCTGGAATGAGCAGCTTGCGTCCGCCCACCGCCGGCACCTTGACGTTCATGCTCTTGCCGGCGCGGACAATCGTCAGCGGCACCGCGCCATCCTTGGTCACCTGCTGCACGCGGTACTGGAAGCGCACGCGCAGGTTGGTGCCCAGCTTGACCATGCCCTGGTTGTCGATGGGCGAGTCGCCGATATGGGTGATGACGTCCCATTCCTTGAGCGGATAGGCCGCGTCGTTCTGGTTGGGGCGCTGCACCACGGCGCCGGCGATGTCTTTGTCGAGCTTGAGGAATTCGCGCAGGACCGGGTTTTCCAGCGTCTGCACTTCGTCGGTCAGCGAGGGCTTGCCGTCGTATTTGCCGTCGGCGACATCGCGCAGGAACAGGTCCACTTCTTCGTTCGGGATGATGTAGCCGATGTTCTGGGTGTTGGCGGCGCCGCCGAAGGCCAGCCCCACCATCTTGTCGTTGGCGATCGCCGGGCCGCCGCTGTTGCCGGGGTTGATGGCGGCGTCGATCTGGATGCGCAGGCCGGTGGTGCCCATGCTGTAGTTGGCAAATTCAATGCGCGAGACGATGCCCTTGGTGATCGACAGCGAGGTGCCGCCGGTCGGGTAGCCGTAGGCGAAGACCTGGTCGCGCACATCCGGCAGCACGCTCGCGCGCGCGACCGGCGCATGGGTATCGAAAAACGATTCGTCGTCGAGCTTGAGGATGGCCAGGTCGATCCCGCGCGCGACCGCCACTACCGTGGCCGAGACCTTGCCGCCGGCCTGGCTGGCCTGCACCTGGACCTGGCTGGCGTAGCCGACCACGTGGGCGTTGGTGAGGATGCGCTTGCCGTCGATGACCACGCCGGAGCCGCTCACCTCCAGCGGCGAGGCCTTGGTCCATGGCTTGTACGGGTCCGGGCGGCGCAAGGTGGCGAACACCTTGACCACCGAATTTTCGAGGTTGGCGGGAATGGCGGCCACCGGCGCGGCCGGCGGGGCCGCCGAACCCGAACTGGTGACATCCTGTGTTGCATGGGCCAGCAGGCTCGCCGCGGCGAGGGCGGCGGCGACGGCGATACGCGATATGTTCATTGGGTAATTTCTGGTTGGGAGAAGGGGCGGCGAGCGTTAATCATACACGCGCGCGGCGCGTCGTTCCAGCGCTGGGGAACGCAACGGGCGGACAAAAAAACGGCCCCTTGCGGAGCCGTTCTTGGGTGTTACTGTTTCACGAACTTGAGCGTCATGCGGTCGCTTTCGCCGATCGCCATGTACTTCTCGCGGTCGACATCCTTATTGGCCAGCACCGGCGGCAGCGCCCACACGCCCTTGTTGTGGTCAGCCTTGTCCTTGGGATTGGCGTTCACTTCCGACTTGGCGGCCAGCTTGAAGCCGGCGCTTTCGGCGATCTTGATCACGTACGCTTCCTGTACATAGCCGCTGTCGGGGTCCGGCGCCTTGCCGGCCGGCGCGCGGTGCTCCACCACGCCGAACACGCCGCCCGGTTTCAGGCTCTCGTGGACTTTCTTGAAGATCTCCTTGACCTTGTCGTCGCCGTTGCCGGTCCAGTTATGGATGTTGCGGAAGGTGACCACCAGGTCGGCCGTACCCGGCTTGGCGAAGTCGTACGCGGTCGGCACTTCAAACACGCCGCGCTGCACCTTGTCGAACATGGCCGGTTTCGAATCGAGCTTCTTGGTCAGGTTGGCGGCGTACTTGCGCGCGCCTTCCTTGGCCGACGTGGGCGACTCGCCGGCGGCGATCAGCTTGCCCTTCTCGCGCAGGTAGGGCGCCAGGATTTCGGTGTACCAGCCGCCGCCCGGCGACAGCTCGACCACGGTCATGGTCGGCTTGATGCCGAAGAAGGTCAGCGTTTCGTAAGGATGGCGGGCGCTGTCGCGCGCGGCGTTGGCGGGGGTGCGCTCGGTGTTGGCAATGGCTGCCTTGAGTGCGTCGTCGGCGTGGGCTGCGCCGGCCATGCCTGCGGCCAGCATCGCGGCCAGGATCAATCGTTTCATGTTGTCGTCTCCGGTATGAGCAAGTGTTGCGGTAAGTACCGCGGGGGAAGCTGCGGCAGGCGATGCAATATCGCCAACTAGCGCGATGATCGAGTATGCACGCTTGAAGGTCAAGCCGAATCTGATGTGTACATACTGTCCGATACAGGCGGCGGACAGTGCTGCGGACAGTGCGGACAGGGTCCGCCGGACAGTCCCGGAATCCCGAATCAAGCACTTAGCAAGTGGCATCAATTTTGCGTATTCTTTTCGCCATTTTGCTGGTAAGGTTCTTGTTGATTTTTTGGTTCAGGCCAGTGATCGGCATGGTCCAGGTGAGCAGAAAAACAAAGAGCGCTCGCGTAGTGCGGCGGGACGCTCCCTTCGTGGTGAATGTCAGGAGATACTATGGAACGACGTGCTTTTCTCAATATCAGCGGGCTCGCACTGGGCACGATGCTGGTGCCGGTGTTCGGCAACGCCATCGCCGCTGAAGAATTACTCAATCCCCTCGCGGCAAAGTTCAAGAAGACCCTGGCCGACACGGCCCTGAACGCCGCCACCGGCGCCGGCGCCAGCTACTGCGACGTGCGCATCGGCCGCTACCTGAACCAGTTCATCACCACGCGCGACCTGAACGTCGAAAGCGTGACCAATACCGAATCGGCCGGCGTGGGCGTGCGGGTAATCTGCAACGGCGCCTACGGCTTTGCCGCCACTTCCGACATGTCGCCCGACGCGGTGGCCGGCGCCGCGCGCCAGGCGGTCGCCATCGCCAAGGCCAACGCCAAACTGCAATCCGAACCGGTGCGCCTTGCGAGCGTCAAGGGCGTGGGCGAAGTGGCCTGGGCCACCCCGGTCAAGAAGGACTGGCGCACGGTCCCCATCAAGGAAAAAGCCGAGCTGCTGATCGCCGCCAACAAGGCCGGCATGGACGGCGGCGCGAGCTTCATGCAGTCATTGATGTTCCAGGTGAACCAGCAAAAATACTTCGCCTCGACCGACGGCTCCTACATCGACCAGGACGTGCATCGCATGTGGATGCCGGTGTTCGCCACCGCCGTCGACAAGGCCAGCAACAAGTTCCGCTCGCGCCAGGGCTTGTCCACGCCGGTCGGCATGGGCTACGAATACCTGGACGCGCGTTCCGACGACAAGATCAAGGCCGCCGGCGGCGTGTGTACCCTGTACAAGAATTCCTACGACCTGATCGAAGACGCGCGCGCCTGCGGGCGCCAGGCCAAGGAAAAGCTGACCGCCAAGTCGGTCGCGCCGGGCAAATACGACCTGGTGCTCTCGCCCGAGCACCTGTGGCTGACGATCCACGAATCGGTGGGCCACCCGACCGAACTCGATCGGGTGCTGGGCTACGAGGCCAATTTCGCCGGCACCAGCTTCGCCACGCTCGACAAGTGGGAAACCAGGAAATTCAAGTACGGCTCCGAGCGCGTACACATCGTGGCCGACAAGACCACGCCAGGCTCGCTGGGCGCGGTCGGCTACGACGACGAAGGCGTGCCGGGCAAGCGCTGGGACATCATCAAGGACGGCATCCTGGTCAACTACCAGGCCACGCGCGACCAGGCCCACATCATCGGCGAAAAAGAATCGCACGGCTGCTCGTACGCCGACAGCTGGAGCAGCGTACAGTTCCAGCGCATGCCCAACATTTCGCTGCAAGCCGGTAAACCTAAGCTCACGCCCGACCAGATGGTCAAGGACGTCAAGAAGGGCATCTATATCGTCGGGGCGGGTTCGTTCTCGATCGACCAGCAGCGCTACAACTTCCAGTTCGGCGGCCAGCTGTTCTACGAAATCAATAACGGCAAGATCGGCGCGCCACTGGAGGACGTGGCCTACCAGTCGAACACCCAGGAATTCTGGAACGCCTGCAGCGCCATCTGCGACGAGAGCGACTGGCGCATGGGCGGCTCCTTCTTCGACGGCAAAGGGCAGCCGAGCCAGGTCAGCACGGTGTCGCACGGGTCTGCTACCACCCGCTTCAATGGCATCAACGTCATCAACACCGCACGCAAGATCGGCTAAGCCAGGGAACCGCACATGAACATTCTGACTCAAGAAGAAAGCAAGCGTATCGTCGAGCGCGTGATGGCGCTGACAAAGGCCGACGAATGCACCGTGCGTGTGAGCGGCGGGCGCACCGGGAACATCCGCTACGCGCGCAATAACGTCTCTACCGCAGGGCTGGTGGACAACGCCGACCTGGTGGTGCAGGTCGCCTTCGGCAAGCGCCAGGGCACCGCCGCCATCAACGAATTCGACGACAAGTCGCTCGAAAAAGTCGTGCGCCGCGCCGAGGACCTGGCGCGCCTGGCGCCGGAAAATCCGGAGTTCATGCCGGCCGTCGGCAAGCAGGCGTTCAAGGCGTCGGAGACATTCAGCCGCGCCAGCGCCGCCATCGACCCGGAGTTTCGCGCACAAACGGCCGCCTACAGTATCGAGGCAAGCCGCAAGAACAAGCTGGTATGCGCGGGCTTCTTCACCGACAGCCATCTCTTCCAGACCGTCGCCAATTCGAACGGCGTGTTCGGCCACCAGGAAGAAACCAGCGTCGACTTTACCTGCACCGTGCGCACCGAAGACGGGCGCGGGTCGGGCTGGGTCAAGCGCTCGGCCACCGACGTGGCGCGCTTCGATGCGCGCGAAGCGTCCGACGTGGCCATCGAAAAGGCCCTGCGCTCGGTCGACGCCAAGGCGCTCGAGCCGGGCCGCTACACGGTGATCCTGGAGCCGGCCGCCACGTCGGACCTGATCGGCTTCATGCTCGGCGGATTCGACGCGCGCCAGGCCGACGAGGGCCGCAGCTTCCTGGCGAAGAAGGGCGGCGGCACGCGCCTGGGCGACAAGCTGTTCGACGCGCAGGTCAATATCTGGTCCGACCCGTGGGACAAGGATGTGCCGGTGCTGCCGTGGGATGCAAACACCATGCTGGCGCGCGAGCGCATGAACCTGATCAAGGACGGCAAGGTGTCGGCGCTCGATTATTCGCTGTTCTGGGCCAAGAAGAAAGGCGTGCGCGCCATTGGCGCGCCGGGGAATATGATCATGGGCGGGACCGACAAGTCGACGGCTGAACTGATCGCCAGTACCAAGCGCGGCGTGCTGGTCACGCGCACCTGGTACATCCGCGAGGTAGACCCGCAGTCGGTGCTGCTGACCGGCCTGACGCGCGACGGCACGTTCTATATCGAGAACGGCAAGATCAAGCATCCGGTCAAGAACTTCCGGTTTAACGAAAGCCCGGTGACGATGTTGAACAATATCGAAGCGATCGGCAAGCCGCAGGTGATCGCGGGCGACGAAGTGCCGTATTCGATGCTCATTCCGCCGATGAAGGTCAGGGATTTCAACTTTACGTCCTTGTCGGACGCGGTGTAAGCGTCACGCAGGGACTCGGCATCAATTATTCGATAGCCGTCTTCCCCGCGAAGGCGGGGATCCATAGCACATCGGTTGAGCGAAGGTGCTATGGGTTCCCGCCTTCGCGGGAACGACGAGCAAGCAGGAGCAAACAGTGGAACGACGTACCTTCCTCAAGATCAGCAGCGGCGCCGCCGGCGCCATCCTGGTGCCGGTCTTCGGCAACGCCATCGCGGCCGAAGAGTTAATGAACCCGGTCGCCATCGCCTTCAAGAAGTCGCTGGCCGATGCCGCCATGAACGCCGCCACCAAGGCCGGCGCCACCTACTGCGACGTGCGCATCGGCCGCTACCTGAACCAGTTCATCACCACGCGCGACCTGAGCGTGGAAAACATCGTCAACACCGAATCGTCCGGCGTGGGCGTGCGCGTGATCGCCAACGGCGCCTACGGCTTCGCTTCGACCAACGACATGGCGCCGGACAGCATCGCCGCCGCCGCGCGTCAGGCCGTGGCCATCGCCCGCGCCAACAGCAAGCTGCAAAGCGAGCCGCTGCAAATGGCGCCGCTCAAGGGCGTCGGCGAAGTCGCCTGGGCCACGCCATTTACCAAAGACTGGCGCACGGTCCCCATCAAGGACAAGGCCGAGATGCTCATCGCCGCCAACAAGGCCGGCCTGGACGCCGGCGCCAGCTTCATGACCTCGACCCTGTTCCAGGTGAACCAGCAAAAGTACTTCGCCTCGACCGACGGCTCCTACATCGACCAGGACATCCATCGCCTGTGGGCGCCTTTGAGCGCCACCGCCGTCGACAAGGCCAGCAACAGGTTCCGCACGCGCGACAGCCTGGCCGCCCCGGCCGGCATGGGCTACGAATACTTCGACGCGCGCCCGGCCGACAAGATCAATGCCGCCGGCGGCGTCGCCACGCTCTACACCAAGTCTTACGACATGGTGGAAGACGCGCGCGCCGCCGGCCGCCAGGCGCGCGAAAAGCTGACCGCAAAAACCGTCGAACCGGGCAAGTACGACCTGGTGCTCTCGCCCGAACACTTGTTCCTGACCATCCACGAATCGGTCGGCCACCCGACGGAACTGGACCGGGTGCTCGGTTACGAGGCCAATTACGCCGGCACCAGCTTCGCCACGCTCGATAAATGGAAGACCAGGCAATTCAAGTTCGGCGCCGACCGGGTCAACTTCATCGCCGACAAAAACGAACCCGGTTCTCTCGGCGCGGTCGGCTACGACGACGAAGGCGTGCCCGCCAAGCGCTGGGACATCATCAAGAACGGCGTGCTGGTGAACTACCAGGCCACGCGCGACCAGGCCCACATCATCGGCGAAAAACAATCGCACGGCTGTTCGTACGCCGACAGCTGGAACAGCGTGCAGTTCCAGCGCATGCCGAACGTGTCGCTACAAGCCGGCAAGGAGCGCCTCACGCCCGATGAGATGGTCAAGGACGTCAAGAAGGGCATCTACATCCTCGGGCGCGGCTCTTACTCGATCGACCAGCAACGCTACAACTTCCAGTTCGGCGGCCAACTGTACTTCGAGATCAAGAACGGCAAGATTACCGGCCCGGTGGAAGACGTGGCCTACCAGTCCAACACCCAGGAGTTCTGGAACGCGTGCAGCGCCATTTGCGACGTGCGCGACTGGCGCATGGGTGGCTCGTTCTTCGATGGCAAAGGCCAGCCCAGCCAGGTCAGCGCGGTATCGCACGGATCGAGCACGACGCGCTTTAACGGTATCAACGTCATCAACACCGCCCGCAAGATCGGCTAAGGAGAACGCGCAATGAAACAGTTGAACCAGGAAGAAGCAAAACGCATGTGCGAGCGCGTGCTCGGGTTTTCCAAGGCCGACGAATGCCGCGTGGCGATCAACGGCACCCGCACCGGCAATATCCGCTACGCGCAAAACAGCGTGTCGACCGCGGGCCTGAACGAAGACATGCAGATGACGGTGAGCGTCGCCTTCGGCAAGCGCCAGGGAACCGCCACGATCAATGAGTTCGACGACAAGTCGCTCGAAAAGGCCGTGCGCCGCGCCGAAGACGTGGCCCGCCTGGCGCCGGAAAACCCGGAATTCATCGCCGCCATCGGCAAGCAGGAATACAAGGCGTCGAACGCGTTTGCGCGCGAGACTGCCGCCATCGACCCGAAATTTCGCGCCGATGTCGCCTCGCACAGCATTCTGGCGGGACGCAAGAACAAGCTGGTGACGGCCGGCTTTTTTGTCGATAACACCGGTTTCGAAACCATCGCCAATTCGAACGGCGTGTTCGGCCATCACGAATTCACCAACGTCAGCTTCACTTGTACCGCGCGCACGGAAGACGGCCGCGGCTCCGGCTGGGTGACCCGCTCGGCCAACGATGTGCGCAATTTCGACGCGCGCGAAGCGTCCGCCGTGGCGATCGAAAAGGCGCTGCGTTCGGTCGACGCCAAGGCGCTGGAACCGGGGCGCTACACGGTGATCCTGGAGCCGGCCGCCACATCGGACCTGATCGGGCGCATGTTCGGCGCGTTCGACGCGCGCCGCGCCGACGAGGGCCGCAGCTTCCTGTCGAAAAAGGGCGGCGGCAACCGCCTTGGCGAAAAACTCTTCGACGAACAGGTCAACGTCTGGGCCGATCCATGGAACAAGGACGTTCCGGTGCGTCCCTGGGACACCGAATCGATGCTGCCGCGCGAACGCACCGACATCATCAAGAATGGCAAGATCGTCTCGCTCGACTACTCGCTGTTCTGGGCCAACAAGCAAAAGATGAAGGCGCGCGGCCGCCACGGCAATATGATCATGGCGGGCGGGTCCAAGTCGCTCGACGAGATGATCGCCTCGACCAAGAAGGGCATCGTCGTCACCCGCACCTGGTACATCCGCGACGTCGATCCGCAATCGCTGCTGCTCACGGGGCTCACGCGCGACGGCACCTTTTACGTCGAAAACGGCAAGATCAAGCATCCGGTCAAGAACTTCCGCTTCAACGAAAGCCCGGTCTCGATGCTCAATAATCTCGATGAACTGGGCAAGCCGCAGATTCTCGGCGGCGACGGCATGAACTTCCAGATGATGATCCCGCCGATGAAGATCCGCGACTTCAACTTCACGTCGCTGTCGGACGCGGTGTAGGGCGGGGCCGGACGATGCGCAGCTACGACTTCTACTTCACGCGCCTGATGTACGAGTCGGGCGACTGGGACGTGGATATCCGCATGCCCAGCAACGTGCTCAATTCGCTGGTGGAGTACACCACCTTGCGCGTCGATCCGGTCGAGCGGGTGATCGCGCTGTCCGACGCGAAGATGCTGGAGGCTCCCTTTTGCTACCTGGCCGGGCACAAGCTGGTGCAGTTCACGCCGGCCGAGCGCAAGAACTTCGAGCGCTACGTGCGTGGCGGCGGCTTCGTGTTCGTCGACGACTGCAACCACGACATCGACGGCCTGTTCGCCAAGTCCTTCGAGGCCGAACTGGCGCGCATCTTCGGCCCGAAAGCGCTCAAAAAGATCCCCAACAACCACCCGGTCTATTCGAGCTTCTTCCAGTTCGACGGCCCGCCCAACACCGGCAATGAGCTCAATGGCTGGGGCGATGACCTGGTACACGACTACCTCAAGGCGATCGACATCAACGGCCGCGTGCGGGTGCTGTATTCGAACAAGGACTATGGCTGCGAGTGGGATTACGACTTCCGCAACAAACGCTGGCTGGTGGTCGACAACACCCGCTTTGCGGTCAATATCATTCAGTATGCTTTGGGAGCGTGACAGTGTCAGTAGCTTGGGAAGAGAAAGAAATCGCCGACCTGACGGCGAAAATCGGCGCGCTCAAGGCGAGCATGTCGACCGTGATCATCGGCCAGGACGAGGTGATCGAGTCGCTCGTCATCTGCCTGCTGGCCGGCGGCCACGCGCTGGTCGAGGGCGTGCCGGGCCTGGGCAAGACCTTGCTGGTCAAGTCGCTGGCGCAGGCCACCGACCTGACATTCCAGCGCGTGCAGTTCACGCCCGACCTGATGCCGTCCGATATCATCGGCACCGAAATCCTCGAAGAAAACCAGGAGACGCGCCAGCGCATCTTCCGCTTCCAGCCCGGTCCCGTGTTCACGCAGGTGCTGCTGGCCGACGAAATCAACCGCGCGCCGCCCAAGACCCAGTCGGCGCTGCTCGAAGCGATGCAGGAGCGCGCGGTGACCTTTGCCGGCGTCACCCACAACTTGCCGAAACCTTTCTTTGTGCTGGCCACGCAAAACCCGATCGAGCAGGCCGGCACCTATCCGCTGCCGGAAGCGCAGCTGGACCGCTTTTTGCTGCGCATCGACGTCGGTTACCCGAGCGAAGATGAAGAGATGATGATGATCTCGCGCACCACCCACGCCGGCCTGCTTGATGCGCCGCGGGTGATGGATGTGGACAGCCTGCTGCGCCTGCAAAAGCTGGTGCGCGATATCGAAATCGGCGAACACCTGCTGCGCTACGCCACGCGCCTGGTGCGCGCCACGCGCCCGCAGGAGTCGCGGGTTGCCGCCGTCACCAGGCATGTCGGCTGGGGCGCCGGTCCGCGCGCCGGGCAGGCGCTGGTGCTGGCCGCCAAGGCGCGCGCGCTGATGCACAAGCGCCTGGCCGTCACGCGCGACGATATCGGCGCCATGCTGTTGCCGGTGCTGGCCCACCGTGTGCTGCGCAATTTCGAGGCCGAAGCCGACGGCGTATCGATTGCCGACATCCTGCTCGCCCTGCGCGCAGAGATCCGCGCCGACAAGGATTAGCCATCGCATGCTGTCGACGTCCGCGCTGCTCGCGCACACCAATGACCTGAACCTGATCATCCGCCATGTGCTGGCGGGGCTCGGTCACGGCATCCATGCGGGGCGCGAGCGCGGCGCCGGCGTCGAGTTTTCCGAATACCGCGCCTACACGCCTGGCGACGAGTGGCGCCGCATCGACTGGAAGCTGCTGGCGCGCGCCGACCGTTACTACGTGCGCGAAGCGGAGCGCGACAGCCATGTGGCTCTCTGGCTCTGGTTGGATGCCACCGCATCGATGGCCGAACCGAGCCGCAGCGGTGTATCGGGACTCGATAAACTCTGGTACGCGCGCACCGTGCTGGCCTGCATCGCCGCCATCGCCCAGCGCCAGGGCGACGCCTTCGGGCTGGTCATCTGTAACGGTGAGCGGGTGCAGTTCACACAAGCCGCGCGCGGTCCGCGCCAGATGCAGCGCGTGCTGGCGCAATTGCAGCGCATCGAAGCCGGCGGCGCGCTGCCCGACAGCGAGACCCTGCGCGCCAGCATGCCGTTCGTGCGTTCGCCCGGCCTGGTGTTCGCCGCCAGCGATTTTCTGGACTGGCCATCAAGCCAGGCCGAAGCCCTGCTGCGCCTGCGCCGCATGCGCCACGACGTGCGCCTTCTGTGCCTGCAAACGCGCGCCGAGTGCGACGCCAGCTTTGCGCTCGACACCATCTGGCGCGATCCCGAGAATGCCGACGGCGTGTTCCGCTTCGCTCCCGAGACGGTCGGCGTCTATCGCAAGAACCGCGACGAGCACGTCGAACGGATGCTGGCGCAATGCCGCCATAACGACTTGCCGGTGCTGGCCGCCTGCATCGAAGAGCCGCTGCCCGCCGTGCTGCGTACCTGGTTGCGCCGGGGCGCACGCGCATGAATACCTTGTGGTGGCTCGGACTGGCCCTGCTGGCGCTGCCGGTGTTGTGGCACCGCCAGCGGCGCCAGCGCATGCGCCAGGAGCCGCTGGCCACCGCGCGCTTCCTGCCGCGCACCGATCCGCAGCAACTGCGCGTGTGGCGCTGGACCGGGCGCCTGCTGCTGCTCGCGCGCTGCCTGCTGATCATCGCCGTACTTGCCTGGCTGGCCGACCTGGTGCTGCCGTGGCGGCGCGACGCGGTGCTCATTGCCGCCGCTACGGACAGCGACTGGGCCGAGCGCCAGATCAAGCAGGCCGGCTTTTACGACGCCAGCTGGATTGCGGTGCCCGGCGGCGATCCGCTGGCCTGGCTGGCGCGCCACGACCGCGAATGGCGCTCCGATTCGCGCCTGCTGGTGCTCGGGAACGTGCCGATGCCGGCCGCGCCGCCACGCTCGCGCCACCAGATCGAGGTGCGCAGCAAGGCGCCGGCGTTCGCGCAGACCGAGCAACGCGTGGTCATCGCCAGCAAGCGCGCGGCGCAGTGGCGCGCCATGTTCGCCGCGCTCGACGGGCCGCGCCGCTACAAGCTTGACGAAGCACCAGAAGGCATTGCCGAACTGGTGATCTGGGATGTGCCGCAAGCACCGCCCGCAGGCTTGCGCGCGCCGCTCTGGTGGGCTGGCGACACGACCTCGTTCCCGGAACTGCAAAAGGCGGCGCAGGTCGACGGCATTCGCTACGCCGGCAGCGCGCGCGGTCGCGTCTGGGCCTCCGGCGCATGGCCGCCCGCCGGGCCGGACGCGGCGCGCCGCCTGTTCGAAACCTGGCAGGAACTGCACTACGCGCCGCTGCCCTACACGATGCCGCCGCAAGTATTCGCCGCCACGGCGGCGGCCACGCCGGCGCAGTCCAGCGGCGCCTTGCGCTATCTGCTCACGCTTGTGCTGCTCGGCCTTTTTGCGACGGAACGGATACTCGCCCATGCAAGCCGACGCTGACATTCTCGGCCAGTTGCAGTTTGCCGCCACGCGCCGGCGCGCGCCGCTGTGGATCGCGGCGATCCTGCCGTGGGTGCTGCTGCTCTCGGTCCCAGGCATCGTGATGTGGAGCGCCTGGGCGGCATGGGATTGCCGGCGCCTGCGCGCGCGCGTGCGGCGCGACTGGACCGGCTGGATCGACGCCACCGTCCCCGCGCTGGAAGACAGCACCGCGCTGCTGGCCGGCGCCACCAGCGCCATCGGCCAGCTGCAGCGCCGCCGTCTGCTGGCGCGCCTCGCTACCACGCTTACCGACGACGTGCTGGCGGCCATCGCCAGGGAACGCGTGCGCTTCGATGCGCGCTGGGCCGCTTTGAGCGTGTGCATGGCACTGGCCTTGTTCGCGTGGCGCCAGGTGCGCGATGCACCGCCCACGCCGCGCGAAGTCAAGGCCCTGATTGCGCAGCAGACCAGCGAAATTGCCGTGCGCGTGACGCCGCCCAAATACACCGGCGTGGCCCGCTCCGAGGGCGCACCGCGCGAGCTGCAGGTGCCCGAGCATAGCGTCGTCGAATGGTGCCTGCGCGCGCCGCAGCCGGTCGATACGCCGATTGAGTTGAGCGACGGCCAGTCGCTCGAGATCGGCCGCGAATGCGCGCGCTGGAGTGCCACCGAGTCGGTGTTCTGGCGCTGGCGCGGCGCGCGCTACAAGCTGCGCGTGATTCCCGACCAGGCGCCCGAAGTCACCTTGTCCGCACCGCGCGAGATGATTCACACGCTGGCGCCCGACGCCGCCAGCGCTACCATCACGCTGGCGGTGCATGACGATTACCAGGTGCGGCGCGCCACCTTGCACCTGACGCTGGCGCGCGGCAGCGGCGAGAATATCCGCTTCAGCGACCGCGAACTGCCGCTGCCCGAATCAGGCAACCCGCGCGCGCGCAACTGGCACAAGCAATGGACGCTGGCCGAATTGGGCATGGAGCCCGGTGACGAACTGTATTTTTTTGTGCGCGCGACCGATAATGCCGAACGGGCGCACACCACCGTCTCGCCCACCTACACCCTGCGCCTGCCAGGGCCGGTGGAAGAAACCGGCGACTCGTCGGCCCAGCCGATGCTGGTCAAGCCCGAGAACCTGCGCAGCCAGCGCCAGATCATCATCGACACCGAGCAGTTGCTGGCCGACCTGAAGGCCACGCCCGGCATGAACCCGGCCACCGTGCGCGCGCGCAGCGAGTCCATCGCCGACGACCAGGCCCAGTTGCGGCGCCGCTACGGCCAGTTTCTCGGTGAGGAGTCGACCCTGTTCGGCGGCGAAGGGCATCACGACGATCATGAAAAACACGACGTGGTCGCCGAATTCGGCCACATGCACGACCAGGCTGAAAATGCGACCCTGTTCGACGAGTCGACCAAGAAAATCCTGCGGCGCGCCCTGGGCGCGATGTGGGACGCCGAAAAAGCCCTGCGCGCGATCGGGCCGAAAACCGCGCTGGCGCCCGAACACAAGGCGCTTGAAGCGATCAAGCAGTTGCAGCAGGCCGACCGCATCTACCTGCACAAGACCGCCTTTGTGCCGCCGCCGCTCAAGGAAGAGATCCGCATGACCGGCGATGTTGTCGGCGCCAGAAGCTACCGGCGCGAACAGGCCACGGCGGCCGTGCCGGTTCCCGACGAGGTGCGGCGCCTGATCGAAGCGCTCGATGGCGATGGCGCCTTGCCCGCCCTGTGGAGTCGTGGCGTACACGAGTGGATTCGGGAGCGCATCGCCAGCGACGAGCAGCGCCTCGAAGCGCAGCGCGCCGTGCAGGACGTGGCGGACGGCTGCGTCGCGTGCCGCCCGGTACTGCGCGCCTGGCTGCGCGGCGCCATCACCCGGGCCCCGGTGCTGTTACAGGCCAAAGCCACCCCGCAAACCCCATTCACGCGCGCGCTGCGCAAGGAAGCCCCACGATGATCGCTGCCGGCCTGATTTTCTTGATGGGCATCGGCAGCGCCGCAGTGTACCTGTGGCGACGCCAGTGGATCGACGCCTTGCTGATCCTTGTCGCTGCGGCGGCGCTGGGCGTGATGGTCGGCGACTTCAGGCTGCCGGCGGGGGTGGGTGGGACGCTGTCGATCGATTCCGACGCCGAAGCGATCGACCTGAATAAGGCTGCGGCCGTGCGGCTCAGCGGCGACGGCCTGTCCGCCGCGCAGTGGCGCGACCTGCCGGCGCGGCCCTTGCTGTGGGAAGCACCGGCCAGCGAAGTGCTGCATCTCGATTTTCCGCGCGAGCTGACCTTGGGACGGATGTTCGCGCTGACCGTGCGCCGCAGCCAGGCATCGAGCTGGCGCCTGCAACTGCTGGCCGAGAACAGGCAGGTGATTGCGGACGTCGCCGGCGACGGCGCGGCCCTGACGGTGCATTGGCTGCCGCCGGTGGCCGAAACGCTGGTGCTCAGCGCGCGCATGCTCGACGCCAGCGGCAAGGTGATGGCGCAGGGACCGGTGCCGTTTTCGGTGTCGGCCCCGGTGCCGCTGCAAGTGGTGGGGCGATTTGGCGCGCCGTCGTTCGATGCGCGCGCGCTCAATGAACTGCTGGTCAACAGCGATGCGGCGCTCGACTGGCAGGTCGTGCTGGGCAAGTCGGTGACCCGTAGCGAGAACGCGCGCGCGGCGCTCACCGAGCCCAATTTGCTGGTGGCCGATGCCGCCCATGTGGAACGCCTGGGTGACGCGGCGCGCACGGCGCTGCTGGCCCAGGTGGCGGCGGGTACGCCGCTGGTGATCCTGGCGGCCAACGCCGAGGACAAGCAAGTATGGTCACGCGCGCTGCAGCTCGAACTGCGCGAGCAGGCCGAGGCCAGGCCGTCCGGCGCCCCGATGGCGCTGGCCTCGGCCCCGCTCAATCCCTCGACCGCCTTGGGCACGTGGCGTGCGGCTGGCGACAGGATCTGGACGCGGTCGTGGGAAAAGGGCCGCATCGTCTGGCTTGGCGTGGCCGACTGGCACCGCTATGCAATCAGCGAACCGCAGGCGCTTGCGCTGTGGTGGCAGGGTGTGCTCGACTACGCCGGCGTCGAGCGCGCGCAGGATGTGGCCTGGCTCGATCCGCAAGAGATGCCGCTGCCCGGCCGGCGCCTGGAAGTGTGCGCGCTCGGGGTGCGGGGCAACGTCACCTTCCCTGAATTGAAACAGACGCTTGCCTGGCAGCGCCGCCCGGACAAGGCCGACGCCTCCTGCGTGGCCGTGTGGCCGCGCAAGGCCGGCTGGCTGGCGATGGAAACACAGGACGCAAAGCCCGTCACGGGCAAGCTGTACGTGTATGAGAAGGCCGACTGGCCCCTGTGGCAAAAGGCGCAGCGGCGCGAGGCTACCGCGCGTTATGCGGCGCGTACACCGGCTGCCATGGCGGCGGGTACGGCGCCGCTGCCGGCGTGGCCGTTCGCGCTGTTGTTCGCGGCGGCGATGCTGCTGCTGTGGTGGCGCGAGCGGCGCTGACGGCTTGGCAGCTTCGCTGCTTCGGGTAAGATGCCGTTGCCAATCCGCCCATCCCCCTTCATCCTGGAGTTTCGCCCGCATGGCCGCCCACATCCTGTCACGGCTGTTTTCCTTGCGCCCAAGCGCGCTCGATGCGCATCTGCTGGGTTTTCAGGCGCGGCCCGGACTCACCGGCCTGGCGCGCTTTGCGATGGAATTTCTCTACTTCGGCCTCAAGGAAGCGCGCGCCTGCCTGTTCGCGGGACTGTTTTTTGCGGCCGTGTTCCTGGTGCCGCGTACCGGTTTGTGGGGCGTCGCGCGCTACGACGCGCTGCTCGTTGTCGCCCTCGCGATCCAGGCGGCGATGATCTGGTCGCGGCTGGAGACGGTCGATGAACTCAAGGCGATCACCCTGTTCCACGTGGTCGGCTTTGCGCTCGAAGTGTTCAAGACGTCCGCGGCGATCCAGTCATGGTCGTACCCGGATGTCGCCTACACCAAGCTGTTCGGCGTGCCGCTGTTCTCGGGATTCATGTACGCGGCCGTCGGCAGCTACATCATCCAGGCGTGGCGCTTGTTCGACCTGCGCGTCGAGCACCATCCGCCGCTCTGGATGGGGGTGGTGATCGCGCTTCTCATTTATATCAATTTTTTCACGCACCACTACATCGGCGACTATCGCTGGTATGTGGCGGCGTGCGCGCTCGGGCTGTATGCGCGGTCCTCGGTGATCTTCCGGCCGCTCGATGTCGAGCGCCGCATGCCCTTGCTGCTATCCTTCGTGCTGATTGGTTTTTTCATCTGGCTGGCCGAAAATATCAGCACCTTCTTCGGCATCTGGAAGTACCCCAACCAGCTCGGCGCATGGTCGATGGTGCATGTCGGGAAGTGGAGTTCGTGGTCCCTGCTGGTCGTGATGACGTTTACGATTATCGTCAACCTCAAGCACATCAAGGCGCGGATTCACGTGCCGGCATAAGTCCCGACATTCCCAGTCAGCGCTGAGGAGGCCATCGGCGCGACGTGTTCACGAGTGCTAACACCCAGATTGCGTCATCATTGATCTCGTATACGAGGCGATAGCTTTGATGAACAATGAGTTCGAGCGTGCCTCGAATTTTTCCCGGATGCCCGAGAAATGGAAAATCTGCCAATTTTGCCGCCGCTTGCGAAAAGAGTTCGTCCATGTCCACCGCTGCTGTTACTTTGTCTTTGGCGATATATTCCAACACATCCCATCGATCTTGTTCAGCTTGCGGCGCCCAGTAAACGTTCACTTCTTGCCCGCGTTGGACAATTCAGCGCGGCGCGCAGCGAATCGCGCTTCGACGTCGTCGCTGGAGCTTCCTTTTCCGGCTTTCATGGATTGGCGCGCGGCTTCCACTTTCAGTCGTAGAAATTCGTCGTATTCTCGTGCTTCTTGTTGTTTTACGACAAATTCGCGCATCATTTCGCGAACAATCTGAGAGGCGGACCGATGCACTGCCGCTGCTTCAGCCATGAAATCTTCTCTCAACTCGGACTCAAGTTTCATTGTAAAAACAGCTTCCTTTTGCATCTTTCACCTCACGAGAATGATCGTATATACAAAGTGTATACTTCGTAAGTATGAATCGCAAGTTTGCGATTTGGTGAAAGCGACGTTCCTGAATGAAAAAAGGCCACGCCGTCGCCGGCGTGGCCTTGTCATGCAAGGTGGACCAGCTTAGAAAGCCCAGTCAACCTTGGCGTACATCTGGCGACCGTTGATGCCGATCGGGCAGGTTTCCCAGCAGCGGGTGAAACCCAGTTGCGGGAACGGTGCGGCGCGCGTCTTGTCCCATTCGGTCGGGTAGGTGTCGAACAGGTTGTTCACGCCGAACGAGGCGCTGAGCTTCTTGGTGAACGAGTAGCGCAGCGACATGTCGACCAGCCATTTGGCTTCCCAGGTCTGGATGAACGGGGCCGTAAAGCCCTGGCCCTGCACCGGGCCGTAGTAGTTGGCGCGGGTGTTCACGTTCCATGCGCCGCTCGTGTAGTCGGCCGCGATCACGTGCTTCTTGCGCGGCTGGCCGCGTTCGATCAGGGTCACCTGGGCGTCGTCGAACAGCTGGGCGCCGGTCAGCACCGGCGACTGCGATTTGCGGTTCTTGACTTCGGTCTTGTTGAAACCCATCTGGCCCGACAGCACCAGGGTCGAGCCGCTCCACTTGCTGGTGTGCTCGGCCACGATGTCCAGGCCATCCGTGGTGGTGTCGATCGCGTTGGTGAAGAACTGGGCCTGGCCGACCTTGAGCGGATCGAGGATCGCCTTGATCGGGCACTTGGAAGCCGGCACGCAGTTGCCCGATTCCGGCGCGACGTTACTCGAGAAGACGATGCGGTCGTCGATGTCGATGCGGTACAAGTCGGCCGTGACCGAGAAGTTCGGCATCGGGCGCAGGATCATCCCGATGCTGGCGCTCTTCGAGGTTTCTTCCTTGAGCGGCGAGATGCCGAAGGCGCGCGTGACAGGGCTGCCTTCGCGCGCGGTCAGGGTTTCGGTCAGCACGCCGGCCGAATTGAGGTTGGTCGACACCGAGCTGTAGAACTTCTGCTGCACGCTCGGTGCGCGGAAACCGGTCGAGACGCTGCCGCGCATGCCGAACTGGCGCGTCGGATCGTAACGCATGCTCAATTTGCCGGTGGTGGTGTTACCGAAGTCCGAGTACTTTTCGAAGCGCACCGCGGCGGCCACCAGCAGCTGTTCGGTGATGTTGTGTTCCGCATCGAGGTACATGGCGATGTTGTGACGGCCCTGGTCCACTTCGGTGCCCGGCGTGTAGCCCGGGAAGCCTTGCGCGCCCGATGCCGCAATGCCGCCGCCCTGGTCGGAGATCTTGATGGCCGGGTTGTTCGTGCGGCCGTACTGGTACGAGACCGGGTCGCCCGCTTCGATCGCGTAGTTATCGCTGCGGTACTCGAAACCGGTCGCCAGCTGCACCGTACGGTCGCCGAACTTGAGCGGGCCGCGGATATCGGCGTTGAAGGTGGTCTGGTTGAATTTGAGCGTGCCGGTATCGGCTTCGAGGGGCGACTCGGCATAGATGCCGCCACCCGGTTTCGGTTCATACCAGTAGCTGACGTTGATCGAGTTACGTTCGTGGAAACCAAGCTGGCTGCGGCCGTGGTTCACGCTCACGTCGAACTTCCATTCGTTGGCCAGGTCGCGTTTGTAGCCGACGGCGAACGAGGCATCCTTCACGGTGGTCATGATGTTCGGCAGGAAGCCGTTCGGGTACACGGCCGGCACGGTGCGGCCGTCGCCCGCCGAGCGGAAAAAACCCGCCGAGTCGCCGGTGCGCTTGGAGACGCCGCCGAAGGCGTAGAACTCGCTGCTGTCGTCGATCGGCAGGCCCGCATTCCACCACAGGTAAGCATCTTTGGCCAGGCTGTCGCCGATGCGCTGGGTCACGCGCGGCGGGTCGACCCGCAAGGAGTCGACGCCGGCGCGGTTGGTTTCGTTGCGGCGGCGCCCTTCGACCGACAGGTTCAGGTAGCCGCTTTCGCCCAGCTTGAAGCCGGTGTTGGCGCTGCCGGAGATCAGGTCGCCGTCGCCTTCGGAAGTGGTGCCGACGCTGCTGCTCACTTGGGTTTCGTTGGTCTGCTTCTTGAGGACGATGTTGATCACGCCGGCGATCGCGTCCGAACCGTACTGGGCGGCCGCGCCATCGCGCAGCACTTCGATGTGGTGGATGGCCGACAGCGGAATGGCGTTGATGTCGGTGCCGGCCGAGCCGCGTCCGACCGTTTGCTGCACATTGACCAGCGCCTGCTGGTGGCGGCGCTTGCCGTTCACGAGCACCAGCAACTGGTCGGGACCGAGGCCGCGCAGGGTGGCGGGGCGGATGATGTCGGTGCCGTCGCTGATAAAGGTCGAGCTGAAGTTGAACGAGGGGTCCAGCGTTTGCAGCAGCTTGCCCAGTTCCAGGGGACCTGCGGTCTGCATGTCCTTGATGTTGATCAGGCCAACCGGGGCGGCGGTATCGAGCGAGGTCTTGGCGGTCGAGCGCGAGCCGAGGATCACGACGGAAGCGGGGCTGTCTTCGCCACTGCGGGCGGCGGGTGCTGCGCCCTGCTGCGCGTAGGTGCTTGTCAGCGCGAGCAGGAGCGCCGATGCGAGCAAGGTGCGTTTAAGGTGCGGGCTGCCTGGGGTATTCGTCATGTAGATGTCTCGTTTTCGTTTTCATTTTTAGGGAATTGACTGGACACACCCTCGTGGGGCCAGCCAGTGTGAAAACGATACTACCCGACGAGTTTTGTGACGCGCAACGAGTCATGCGAGAGTGTTGTAAATGCGTGCAATGGCGGCAATCCGCAGCAAAATTTAGTGCTTGTACCCACAAAACGCTGTAATCTCGACTACGTACCCCGCGCGCGCGCATCACTTATGCGCTTCCGCTATATGCTTATTCCTGCTGGTCCTGCATCCAGCCTTTCAAACCTGCCACCCAGTTCTTGGCCGGCAGGTTCATGCTCTTTTTAATGGCCCCGGCGCGTTCGTACAACACCGAAAAATCGATCGATGGCGCGCGCTTGAACGCCACCACGACGATGTTCGCGTCATGCACTTCGGGTAGCCACACCACCGCATCGAACACCAGCTCCATGTTTTGCAGGTTCTTGTCGTAGTTGGCGAAGTCGCCGAAGACATTGGTGGTCATGATGCCGTCCTCGGACAGGCAATCCAGGCAGGCCTGGTAGAACTCGGGCGAATCGAGCACCGGGCCGCGCGCATCTTCGTCGTACAAGTCCACCTGCAGCACGTCGACCTTGCCGTGGTTGGCCGGGTCCAGCACGAAATCCATCGCATCCATCTGGCGCACGTCCAGCCGCGCGTCGTTCGGCGGCAGGCCGAAATGGGCGTGGCAGACGTCGATCACGTTGGGATTGAGTTCGGCCACCGTCACCCGCGCTTGCGGAAAACGCTGGTAACTGAACTTGGTCAGCGCCGCGCTGCCCAATCCCAGCTGGACGATGTGCTTCGGATGGTCGAGGAAGAGCATCCACATCATCATCATCTGCACGTATTCGAGCTCGATGTTGTCGGGCTTGGCCAGGCGCATGGCGCCCTGCACCCACGAGCTGCCCAGGTGCATGAAGCGCACGCCTTTGAATTCGGTGATGGTGGCCGGCGGATGGCCGGGTGCGTCGAAGCGGGTGGAAGCAGGGGTGGCGGACATCGCGGGCGGGGAATAAGAGGGAACCCGATCTTACCATTCCAGGCCCTTAGGCCGGCAGGATCAGGGTCACCGTCAGGCCGCCGCCGTCGCGGTTGCCGAGCGTGATGCGCCCGCCGTGCGCTTCGGCGATTTCCCGGGCCAGCGCCAGTCCCAGGCCGGTGCCGCTGCGCTTGGTGGAGTAGAACGGCACCAGCGCATTGGTCAGCACCGCGTCGCTCATGCCCTGGCCGCGGTCCATCACCTCGATGCGCAGCGTGCCGTGCGCCTGGCGCACCTGCAGCGTCACGTCGGCCGCTGGCGAACCCGATTCGTGGGCGTTCTTGAGCAGGTTGAGCAAGGCTTGCTCCATCTGGGCCGGGTCGATGCGGGCCGCCTCGACCGGCAGCGCGCCGCTCACCGTCAGCGCTACCTGCGAGGCCAGCCGGCTGACAAAAGCGGGCCAAGGGCATTCTTCGATGCGCGGCGAGGGCAGCTTGGCGAAGCGCGCGTAGCCGAGGATGAAGCTCTCCAGGTGGCGCGTGCGTTCTTCGATGGTTTCCAGGATCTGCGGCAGGCGTTCGGTCTGGCCGCGCCGCACCAGCTCCGCGCCCGAGTGGGCCAGCGAGGTGAGGGGCGCGAGCGAATTATTCAGTTCGTGGCTGATGACGCGGATGACCTTTTTCCAGGTCTGCACTTCCTGGCGCCGCAGTTCGTGGGTCAGCTGGCGCAGCAGCAGCAGTTCGTGCTTGCGGCCATTGAGGCTGAAGCTGCGGCGCGCCAGGTGGTACACCTCTTCCTCTTCGCCGTCGCCGGCTGTGAACAAGCCGTCCCCGCCACGCGCCAGCGCGTCCACCAGCGCCGGCGAGGCCTGGCTGAGAATCCCGGACATGCGCAGTCCTTCGAGTTTGCGGCCCTCGCCCAGCATCTGGCGCGCCGACAGGTTGGCGTAGACGATCGCCCCCGCGCCGTCGCAGGCAGAGTCGGCGACCAGCAGCATGGCCACCGGCGTGTTCTGGACCATGGTGTCGAGCAGCAGTTCGCGCTGCACCAGCGCCAGGCGCTGTTCGCGCAGCACGTTGCCGAGCGCGTTGTGGGCCGCCACCAGGTCGGCCAGTTCGTCGTTGCGCGGCCAGTGCAGGCTGAAGGAAAAGTCGCCATCCTTGTAGCTGGTGACGGTGCCTTCGAGCGCGCGAAACAGCGACAGGACCGGCCGGAGCTGGGCGCGCATGGCGATCGCCGCAAGCGGCGCCACGCACACCAGCGACAGGACCAGCACCACCAGCACACGCCCCGGCAGCAGGTGGTCCAGCCCGAGCGCGATGAGGATGCCCAGCGCCAGCAGGGCGCCCACCAGGATGGAGCAGCGCGTAATGAGAGACAAACGCAGGGACAAGCGCGGCGACTGGCGCATCGGCTAGCGCGCGATCCCGAGGCGCTCCATGCGGCGGTACAGCGCCTGGCGCGACAGGCCAAGATCGGCCGCCGCCTGGGCCACCACGCCGTTGGTGCGCGCCATGGCCTGCACGATGGCGTCGCGGTCCGGTTCCACCTCGACGCTGGGGGCCAGCGTCAGCGGCAGCCCCAGGTCGGTCGCCTTGATGATGTCGCCGGCGGCCAGCAGGCTGGCGCGCGCCATCACGTTCTTGAGTTCGCGCACATTGCCGGGCCAGGCGTGCGCCAGCAGCGCGGCCTGGGCGCAGTGGTGCAGGCTTTTGCCGCGCGCCAGGAAACTGCTGGCCAGCGGCAGAATGTCGGCCGGGCGCGCCGCCAGCGCCGGCAGGCGCAGTTCGATCACGTTCAGGCGGTAGAACAGGTCTTCGCGGAAGGTGCCGGCGCGGATCATCGCACCCAGGTCGGCGTTGGTGGCGCTGATCACGCGTACCTTGACCTGGCGTTCGCGGTTCGATCCCAGGCGCTCGAAGCGCCCGGTCTCGAGCACGCGCAGGAGCTTCATCTGGCCGGCCAGCGGCAGGTTGCCGATTTCATCCAAAAACAGGGTGCCGCCGTCGGCCGCTTCGAACTTGCCTTCGCGCGCGCGCGAGGCACCGGTGTAGGCGCCCGCTTCGGCGCCGAACAGTTCGGCCTCGATCAGTTCGGCCGGCAGCGCGCCGCAATTGAGCACGACGAACGGGCCGCCGGCCACCAGCGAATTGGCCTGGATGATCTCGGCGATGCGTTCCTTGCCGGTGCCGTTGGGGCCACTGATCAGGACCGGCACGTCGGCCCGCGCCACCTGGCAGGCCAGGTGCAACACGCGTTCGGTGGCGGCGTCCTGCCACACCATGCCGCGCAGGTCGAAGCCCTGTTCCAGGTCGCGCCGCACGCGCCGCTCCTGCTGCACGCGCTGGCGCAGGGAGCGGTTGGCCTGTCCCAGTTCGATCAGGTTGGTGACCGTGGCGATCAGGCGGTTGTCGTTCCAGGGCTTGGACAAATAGTCGGCCGCGCCCGACTTGACCAGGTCGACCGCCGCGTCCAGGTGGGTCCAGGCGGTCAAGAGGATCACCGGCAGGTCCGGGTGGCGCTGGCGGATGGCGCGAAACAGCGCCCTGCCTTCCTCGCCCGAGGTGGTGTCGGCCGAAAAATTCATGTCCTGGATGACCAGGTCCACGCGGGTAACGTCCAGGATGGCCAGGCCTTCTTCGGGCGAGGTGGCGCGCAGCGCACCGATGTCGTGCAGCGAAAACAGGACATCGAGTGCGATGGCGACGGCGGCGTTGTCGTCGATGATCAATACAGTAGGCATGGCCGCTAGCATACCATCGGAACGCGGCTGGTGAAGTGGGTCAGGCACTGCGCGTCGCCGTGGCCGGCGATATCGACGCGGCGCGCCAGGCCGGCCCGTACACGGCGGCCACGCCGAGCGCCCAGAACACGCAGGCGCCCCCCATCAGGTAGGATGGCGGCAGGCGCGCCATCTCGAGCTGGGCCACCAGCAGCTGGTTCAGCGCGACCGCCATGGCCACCCCGCACAATACGCCCACGCTGGTGATTATGAAGTTCTCGGTGATGAAGTAGCGCAGGATGTCGCCGCGGCGCGCGCCCAGGGCGCGCCGTACGCCGATCTGCTTGCGGCGCTGGGTGACCCACAGGCTGGCCATGCCGACGATGCCGCTGGCGGTAATGAACAGCAGCAGCACGCTGACTGCGATCAGCATCCATGCCAACGCCAGGTCGGCCCGGTAGCGCTCTTTGCGGTCCTGCTTCACGTTCTTCATGCTGATAATGGCGCGCCCCTGGTTGGCGGCGCGCATGGCGGCGTCGGCTTCCTTCATGACCCGCTCCCGTTCGCCGGCCTCGGCGCGCACGGTAAACATGGTGCTGTCGGACGTCTTGCGCATCGGCGCAACCAGCGCAAAGCCGCCCGCGTCGGACGCTTGCGCGCTTGGCGACTGCAGCGTGGCGATGACGCCGACTACCGTGGCGGCATTGGCGTCGGCCTCGTTGCCGAAGTAGAGCGTCTGGCCGAGCACCTGGCCAGCGCCCGGCCACAGCTTGGCGGCCAGCGCCCTGGTGACCAGCACCGACCTGGGAAACAGCGAGTCGGGCGAGGTGTTGCCATCGATGTCGACGACATCGGCTGCGGTCAGGTCGCGTCCTTCGACCAGGGTCAGACCCCAGGTCTTGACCAGCGAATCGCCTGAATAGTACATGGAGGCCAGCGAACTGTTGCTGCCCTTGGCGCGTCCGGCGGTGATCAAGCTGGACCAGCCCGATTGCGACATCGGCGCCTGGTTGGCAAATGCGGTCGACGCCACGCCGCCGATGGCGCGCAGGGCCAGTGTTTCGGCCTGCTGGCGCGCCAGCTGTTCCTGGTGGCTCGCATCGACCAGGTGGCGCACCCGGATGTGGAACACATCTCCTTCGTCGGCAATGCCGCTCGGGCGCGCGGCCACGGCCTGGCGCTCGCTCACGATATGGAGCGCGTTGCTCAGGATGGCCAGGCTGAGCGCCACTTGCAGCGCCACCAGAATGGCGCCGGTTTTGCTACGCAGGAGCGCGGAGATGATCGGTCGGATTTCCATAGCGGGTCTTTCGAAGGTCACTGCGATTTAAGTTGAAGGGCGGGCGTGACCTGGCAGGCGCGCCAGGTCGGCAGCAGGCCGGCCAGCATGGCTGCGCCCAGCGACATCAGGAACGTCAGGCCGAGCATCTGCCAGTCCATGCGCGTGACGGCCCGCAGTTCCTGCGACTGCATGCCGATCAGGGCCAGCGCGCCAAGGGCCAGCCCCAGTCCCAGCACCCCGCCGGCCAGGCCGATGACGGCGGTTTCGGTCAGGAACTGGCGGAAGATCTCCTTGCGCGAGGCGCCCAGCGCGCGCCGGATGCCAACCTCGGAAGCGCGTACCGAAAATTTGGCGAGCAGCAGGCCGACCGTGTTGACCAGGCAAAGCAGCAGGAAGCCGAACGCCAGCCAGGTCGCCAGGCGGCTGTCGTTGCCGACCACCTTGTTAAATTCGAGCCACTGCATGACGTCGAACAGCTGGTTCGGCCGCTTGCGCTGCAGGCGTCCCAGCTTGCGCTGTGCAGCCGTGTAGTTGTCCAGGTAATCCTGCAACGGCGCGCGCCCGGCGGCGGTTTTGGTTTCGAAGAAAAACTGCAGCCAGGTGCATTCCGAATCGAGAAATCCCTGCCATCCCGGTTCGACGCGCTGGCGGCAACTGAGGCTGCCTTGCGGGCTGGCCTTGTGCCGCACGGCGCTGGCGAAGGGCAGCAGGATGTCGTCCTCCTCGCCGAAGCCGGCGCCGCCGATCAGCTTGTAGAATTTCGGCGCCGGCAGCCACGGCTTGAGCACCCCCACCACCTGGAACTGGGCGTCCATCAGGCGAACGCGCTTGCCGACCGGGTCGACCGCGCCGAACAGCTTCTCGGCCAGCGCCGCGCTCAACACCAGCACATCGGCGCCGGCGCGGTCATCGGCCTCGCTCCACGCTTGCCCATAGCGCATCGGCACGTCCATCATGGCGAAAAAATCGCGCGTGACGGCCAGTCCCTTGGCCGCCAGCACCGACAGGTCCTTGCGCTCCGGTTCGAGCGGCGCCGACACGCCGTACAGCACCGTACGGCGTTCGCCATGGCCATCCCTGAGGAAGTTGGTGGCGTCGATGTAGCTCAGTTGCGGGTCGCTGTCATCCTCGCCCTGCGGGTTGAAGTCCTCGATTGTGCCATTGTCGATTTTCGGCACGAACAGGCGCTCGCTCTTGTGTGGAATCGGATTGCCCGACATGACGTGCAGGATGGTCAGGGTACTGACGCTGGCCGCCACGCCGACGGCCAGGGTCAGCACCATCAGGGCGGTCAGCCCCGGGTTGCGGCGCAGGCTGCGCACGCCCAGCATGAAGCAGTACGAAAACATGGGTTCTCCTTATGATGCCTGGCCGGACGTGTTGGCGCCGGCCAGGTTGACGGGATTGCGCACCAGGTCCGAGACCTGGCCGTCGATGATGTGGACATTGCGCTGCGCGCGCTCCGCCAGTTCGGGGTCGTGCGTGACCATCAAAATGGTGGTTCCCTGGGAGTTGATCTCTTCCAGCAGTTCCATCACCCCGCGCGCCATTTGGGTGTCGAGATTGCCGGTCGGTTCATCGGCCAGCAGCAGCTTGGGCGAGCCGGCCAGCGCGCGCGCGATCGCCACGCGCTGTTGCTGGCCACCCGACAGTTCGGCCGGATAGTGCTTCATGCGCGAGGCCAGGCCGACCTTGGAGAGCGCGTCTTCGATGCGCTCCTTGCGTTCGGCGGCGTTGAAACCGCGGTAGCGCAGCGGCACGTCGACGTTGTCGAACAGCGACAGGTCGGCAATCAGGTTGAAGCCCTGGAAGATGAAGCCCAGCTTTTCGTTGCGCAGGCGCGAGCGGGCGTTGTCGTCCATGCCCTTGACGTTGACGCCGTCGAGCACATACTCGCCGCCAGTGAATTCTTCGAGCAGGCCGGCGATGTTCAAGAAGCTGGTCTTGCCCGAGCCGGAGGGGCCGGTGACGGTGACGAATTCGCCCTGGCGGACGTGGATTTCGAAGCCGCGCAGCGCGTGCGTTTCGATCATGTGGGTGCGGTACACCTTGCTCAGATTGGTCATGCGCAGCATGGAAGTTCCTTTCGTTGACATGTTAGTTGTTGATGACGACGCGGGCGGCGTTGGCGAAGCTGTCGGTGCCGGCGATGACGACCTTGTCGCCCGGTTTCAGGCCGCTCAGGATCTCGACCGAGGACACGCTGGTCGCGCCCAGTTTGATGGGGGTGCGCACGGCCACGCCGTCCCGCATGACGTAGGCGAAGCGCCCGCCCTCGCTCTCGACGAAGGGGCCGCGCGGCAGCAGGATGACGTCGCGTTTTTCTTCGATCAGCAGGCGTGCGCTGACGCGCTGGCTCTGGCGCAGGCCCTTGGGCTGGTCGCCGTCGAAGCGCACCCGCGCCAGTACCTGGTTCTTGACCACTTCGGGCGAGAGGGCCGACAGCTTGCCGCTGGCGCTGGCGTTGCCGAGCGCGATGTCGGCGCTCATGCCCAGGCCCATGTCGTCGACGTAGGTTTCCGGGACTTCGAGTTCGACTTCGAGGCGCGACAGGTCGACCAGGGTCATGAGGGCCGCGTTGGCCGCCACCACGCTGCGGTTCTGCACCGACAAGGTGCCGATGAAGCCATCGACCGGCGCCCGTACCGACAGTTCATCGACGCGGCGCTGGGCGTTGGCCATCGACAGGCGCTGGCGATCGAGTTCGGCCACCTTGGTTTGCAGCGCCAGGCCGACGTCGTCGCCCTCGAGCGTGGCCGCCTGCGCGGCGTGGCGCGCGCGGATGCCGGCCGAGTTGAGCGCGTCCTTGGCTTTCTGGTAGTCGATCTTGGCGATGATGCCTTCCTGGACCACGCTGTCGTAGCGCTCGAGCGTGCGCTGGGCCGACAGGCGGTCGATTTCGGCGGTGTCGGCTTCGCGCTGGGCCAGCAGTTTCTGTTTCCTGGCCAGGATGCGCTGGCGCGCCACTTCCGCCTCTAACTGCTGGTAGCTCGATTGCTCGCGTTTGAGCGCGTCCGACAGGTCGGGCGATTCGAGCAGGGCCAGCACCTGGCCCTTCTTGACCGTGTCGCCGGCGGCCACCTTGAGCGTGACCGTGGCCGGCGCGGTGGCGTACAGGGTGGGACTGACGGCGGCCACCACGCGGCCGTTGACCGAGGCGTCGCGCACCAGC
The DNA here is from genome assembly GCF_011682185.1 of Massilia genomosp. 1. Lineage (NCBI taxonomy): Bacteria > Pseudomonadati > Pseudomonadota > Betaproteobacteria > Burkholderiales > Oxalobacteraceae > Massilia > Massilia genomosp. 1. The sequence continues at coordinate 9,331 of NZ_WHJF01000018.1, read as the reverse complement.
GTGCCGCGCGTGACGTCGGCCACGCGCAGGCGCGCCGCGCTGACCGCGTGCTCGCTGCCGCGCCAGGCCGACAGCAGCAGCGCCGCGCCGCCGAGGGCGAGCGCCGCCAGCACGGCGGCAAGGATGCGGCGCTTGGCCTTGTACGCTGGCGGCGCACTGATGGTGGCGTCCTGGGAAGAGGTATCTCGAATCATGGGGCTGGCCTGTTGGGTCAATGTTCATCGACTAATGCAGGAAGCGTGCCACCTCTTAAGTTATTGATTCGTATGGATTTCTGCGTTGGCACAAGGCTGTCCGCGCTGTCCGGACGGCGTGCCTGGACGGTGCCCGGACAGTGTGGTCTTGCATTTTGTTAATTAATCCGCATCTTGCAGGCAGGCTGCGCGACCCGCGCCGCCGCCGCCCAGAAAGGCCGTATGTCCGCGTTCGTATCGAAGTTGTCCGCCCTGGGTCGCCGTGTCGTGACGTCCTTGCGCGTCTTGCTCGTCATTCCCGACAGGGAGCCGCTCGATTACGGCTTTGCCGCCAGCGACGTGGCCCAGCTGCACCGGCTCTGTCCCAACCCGGCGCGCGGCGCGCTCGACGACGCCACCTGGAAGGACCTGCTGCTCGATCCCTACCGCGCGCAGTTGTCGGGTGAGGTCAGCATCTTCGGCCAGCAGGTGCTGTACCGGCGCCTGCGCGAAGGGCTGGGCGACCAGGATTGCGCCGCCGTGGGCGAGCGTGTGCGCGAGTTGATGCGCAACCCGGTGCGCCTGGCCGCGCTGCAGCGCGACTGCGCTTCGCTGCGCCATGCGGACAAGGAGATCGCCACCTTGCTGTTCCAAGACGCCGCGCCGGCCGCGCCCTGGTGGGTGGGCAAGACCTGGCCGCTGCCGATCCTGCTGCTGGCGTCGATCGCGGCCGTCATCGTCACGCCGGCCGCCTGGCTGGCCACCGGCGTGGTGGCCTATATATTAATGAGCACCCAGATGCGCTACTACGAGCGGGTGGACGAATGGGACCGCTCGATGAATGCGCTGCAGATGCTGCTGCGCACGGCCAGCATCCTGGGCGCGCGCGCCGATGCGGGTGCGCTGCTGCTGCCGTTCGCCGGGCCGGCGGCGGCGGCGGGCAAACTCAATCGCCAGCTTTCGCGCCCGCCGATGGTGATGATGACGCCCGGCGCGCGCGCCTACCTGGACTGGTTCATGCTCGACAATGTGAACCATTACTACAAGGGCGTGCGCCTGGTGCATGGTCATCTGGACTTTTTGCGCGCCTGCTTTGCGCGGGTGGGCGAACTGGAAGCCGATATCGCGCTGGCGCGCCATCTGTTGAGCGCGCCGGCGCTGTGCTGGGCCGAACGGCATGCGCACCAGGCGCTGGCGCTGGACGATACCGTGCATCCCTTGCTGCCGCAGGCGCAAGCGCTGTCGGTCAGCCTGTCCGGGGGCGGGGCCTTCATCTCGGGCCAGAACGGGATCGGCAAGAGCACCTTGCTGCGCACCGTCGGCGTGAACCTGGTGGCGGCGCGGGCCTTCGGCTTTTGCTATGCGCGCCAGGCCAGGGTGCCCGACCTGCCGGTCTACACCAGCATGCAGAGCGAGGATTCGCTGTTCGGCGGCGAGAGCCTGTACATGGCCGAACTGCGGCGCGCGCAGGAACTGCTGGCGGCGGCCGACGGCCCGCATCCGGGCATCTGCATCATCGACGAGATTTTCCGGGGCACCAATCACCTCGAATCGGTGTCGGCGGCCGCCGCAGTGCTCGACGTGCTGGCGGCCAAGGGGCTGGTGATGGTCTCGTCGCACAACCTGGTGCTGGCGTCCTTGCTGGCGCAGCGGCTCGCGCCCCTGTGCGTGCGCCTGGACGGCGCCGGGCGGCTGGTGCTCGAAGCGGGCGTGCTGGCCCATACCAACGGCATCGCCCTGCTGGCGCAGCGCGGTTTTGGCCCTGCCATCGAGGACAGGGCGGGGCGGGTGTTCGACTGGCTCGATGGCTATCTGGCGCATCCCGGCGATTGCGATGGCGTGCTGGCCGGTACCTCCGCATCGGCAGTCCGGGCAGGCGCTTATCGTCAATGATCGCGCTTGCGCAGCGAATGCCAGGTTCCCACGGCCAGCGCCGCTGCCACGACCAGCAGCGCGATGATGTTCGCGGCCGAGGCGCGGCCTTCCAGGATCGCCTTGATCCATACCACAGGCCCGAGCGGCGAGAGCACCATGAACAGGCCGCCCGGAACGTGTGCGTGCGGCGCTTCGAGCACCAGCCACAGTTGGGTGGCGATGAAGGTGGCGGCGAGATACCACAACAGCAGCTTGAAGCCGGTTTCTACATATTTGCTCATGGTCTTTTCTATTTGTCGCGTTTGAGCGGCGTGCCCTTGTCGATCACTTCGCGGCAGTCGCCCTTGAAGGTGGCATTGTCGTAGTCGCTCCAGCCATAGCTGTCGACGTAGCGCTTGTGCTCTTTGAAACCGGGATTGACGAAGCTCCATTCCAGGCGCTCGCCGGCGTAGCGGATGTCGGCCAGGTCGAGCAGGGTGTGGAACATGTTTTCGGTCGCCAGGCGCGCCTTGCCGTGGCGCCGCAGTTGTTCCACCTTGGCGGGATAGCGCCCCTGGTACTGGTCCGAATACCACACCAGCGCCGGCACGTGGAATTCGTACTGGGTATTGTGGCCGTGGAAGGCCTGCTTGCAGCTGTTGTCGTACAGCGTCTGGCCGTGGTCGGACACGTACAGCATGGCGCTGCGCTGCTGCGATCCCTTGAGTTGGCCGATCACGCTGGCCAGGAACCAGTCGGTATACAAGATGCTGCTGTCGTAGCTGTTATTGAGCTGCGCCTTGAGCGCCGGGTTGCTGTAGACCGGTTTGTCGATGCCGAACAGCGATGGCTGCCAGCGGTCGAACTGCTTGGGATAGCGCTGGCTGTAGTTCCAGTGGCTGCCCAGCGAGTGCAGCACGATCAGCTTTTTCGGGGCCGGGTCGGCAATCGCGCGGCGCAGGGGATCGAACAAAATCTCGTCGAAGTTCGAATTGTTGGTAAAGCCGCCCAGGTTGAGGAACTGGATCACGTCCGCCTCCCTGGCAAACACCGATACCGGCGTGTCGAATTCGCCGAACGAGATCTGGTTCGACAGCCACCAGGTCTTGAAGCCGGCTTCCTTGTAGGCGGTCAGGAAGGATTTTTCGGCGAAGCCGTCCTTCAGGCTCTGGGTGGCCGGTTTGCGCGAGACGATCACCGGCACCGACAGGCGCGTGGCCGACACCGAGGTGATCACGTCGGGCAGGGTGACCAGGTTGGTTTCCTTGCCCAGCAGGGGATTGGTCTCGCGCGCGTAGCCGTTCAGGCTCCAGCGGTCGAAGCGCGACGATTCGCCGATCACCATCACCACGATTTCGGGCTGGGCGTCGGGCGCGCCCTGGCGCGCGCCGAAGCGGAAGTCGCTGTTGCGCTGGCCCAGTTCGGCCAGGTGCTTGTGTTCCTTGTAGAAGTCGACGCCGCGCGCCGTGATGCCGAAGGGCCAGCTTTGCGCGAACGCGCCAAAGTCGAGCGGCAGCGCGGCCCAGTGGGGCAGGGGAGCCCACTTCCAGCCGGTGCCGGCGGCGCCCGGGGCGGCTTTGGCGGCGCTGGCGGAGGCCTTGACGGCGGCCGTTGTGGCGGCGGCGCGCGGGGCGACCCCGAATTCGTGGCCGTAGGCCCACAGGGCGGCGCCGATGGCCAGCAGGCCCAGGCTCAGCCGGCGCGAGCCGTCGTCCCAGTCGAGTTCGCGCGCGCGGCGGGCCGCCCGGAAGCTGGTGACCCACCAGGCGATGACGGCGGCCATCACGGCCAGCATCAGCCACACCGTGTTGCCGAGAAACTCGAGTGCTTCCTTGGGGCTGGTTTCGGCGATGATGCCGAGGTGGTGGGTGGAAATGCTCTGTCCGTAGAAACTGAACAGGTAGAGCTCGGTCGGCAGCGCCAGGAAGGCTGGAATCAGCAGCCAGTGGAACCAGGCGGGACGCTTGAACAGCGCCCACACCGCCACCCAGGCCACCGCTTCGATGCCGAGCACCTGCCATGGGCGCTCGAGTCGCGTGCCCAGCAGCATGGGAAAGAAGGGGATGGCCGACAAGGCCGCGTAGGTCAGCAGCAGGTAGAGCGGGGCGGGGCGCAGCAGGTGTCGCATCAGGGAAATGTGGGGGCGGCGAAAGCGGCCATTATCCGGGGTTTTTAGTTCTCATTGCCAAATATTCGAGCCGGCAGCGCGAGCAGCGGCGAGCCATTGCGCGCCGTGTGCGGGCGCGACAGCATCAGGTGATCGCCAATGGACATTTTTAATAGTCGAATGAACATTTATTATAATGATATTATTTGGCGGTTCACCTGGCGGCGGCAATGGCGGAAACATGGCTGGCGGCTGGCGCCCGGGATCTTGCAATCAACAACATCGCTGAAGGGCTGCTATGGCAATCGATCTGGAAAAATTTGTAAAACACTTGAAGGACCATGCGCTGCCGGGATTCGGCGACTCGAAGTGCGCCCTTTATGTACGCAGGGCGCTGCAAGCTGGCGGGGCCTACGTGACGCCGAATGTCATGTCCGCAAAAGATTATGGCCCGGTTCTGCTTCAAATCGGCTTCCGTGAAATCGAGGTGGAGGACCCGGGCAGCTTCCGGTTTATCAAGGGCGACGTGATGGTCATGCAACCGTATACCAACGGTAATATCAACGGGCATGTGGCCGGGTATTCCGGAAGCAGATGGATTTCAGATTTCGTGCAAACCGATTTCTGGTCCGGCCCCGGATACCGCTCGCACAAGCCGGCCTATGTCGTCTACCGTTATTAAGCGCCTGTGCGCAGCCGTCGTCTTCGCGGCTTTGAGCGCCGTTGCGGGCGCCGCCGAGAGCAGCCATGCTCCCACATTCGTGGCCGATCCCATGCTGGGCCTGCGGTTGCCGGTCGCCAGGCTGAAACTCGATCCGCTACCTGACGAGATCCGCGCCCTGTGCGAGCAGATGGCCGACAATGCGAGCTGGACCGGGCGTCAATGGATTTTCGGCGTCGCAAAATCGCCGACGGCGACGTATTACCTCGCGAACGGGTATTTCAAGCGCAATCATCCGCAACGTGGCCAAGGCCGGTATTTCCAGCCGGACGAGGGCGGCGTCTATCACGTTGCGGACGGCAAGTGCAGTGGCGACCCGGCACGGGAAACCTTCGCTGTGCGCGACCCCAAGCAAATTCCTCACGAGGTGCTGCAACAACTTGCCGCCGACCTGGCCGCGCGGCTGGTGCGGGCGGCCGGCGGCGAGGATCGTTTGCGTGCCGACATCAAGAAGCGCAAGATCGGCTTCGACCAGCTCTCGCCCGAGATGCAGGAAGCGTTCAAACCCTACTTCGCGCCTGTTAAGTAGGCGTCGCGCGGCGCACCGGTCAGTGGCCGGCCAGGTGGCGCGTTGCGGCCCTGACCGGCTCCGAGCCCGCCCGGCCCTCGCCGCCACCTTTTTGCATTGCCGGGCATTAAACTGTTTGACTGCCTGTCACTTCGCGTCTATACTCGCGAGTTCTCGATTTTATTCTGCGCATTGTTTACGCATTCAGCGCCGCTCCTCGCAGGGCGGCTGTCGGTGCCTCCCCTGCGCAGTGCTCGAGACTCCGTTTCAGTCCCCGGACAGTTGGTCCGGGTTATTCATGTTGTAATTTTGTTGGATTTATAACGATGCCAACCATCAATCAACTGATTCGCAATCCACGCGTCGCTCTGACCGTGAAAAGCAAATCGCCGGCGCTGGAAAACAGCCCGCAAAAACGTGGTGTTTGCACCCGTGTGTATACGACGACTCCAAAGAAGCCAAACTCGGCTCTGCGTAAAGTCGCCAAAGTTCGCCTGACCAACGGTTTCGAAGTCATTTCGTACATCGGCGGTGAAGGCCACAACCTGCAAGAACACAGTGTCGTGCTGCTGCGCGGCGGTCGTGTAAAAGATTTGCCGGGTGTGCGTTACCACATGGTTCGCGGTGCATTGGATACCCAGGGCGTCAAAGACCGTAAGCAAGCTCGTTCGAAATACGGTACGAAGCGCGCTAAAGCAGGCAAGAAGTAATTTTTCGCCCCGCTTTCACTAGAAGTTTAACGAGTTGAACCGACCGTAATGGTCGAGTAAGTGGATGGCTATGATGGCCTCCGCGAGTGCGCACAGCGCGCTCAACTGAAGATAGGAAGGAATTGATATGCCACGTCGTCGTGAAGTACCCAAGCGCGAAATCTTGCCAGATCCAAAGTTCGGTAACCAAGATGTCGCCAAATTCGTCAACGTACTGATGTTGTCCGGTAAAAAATCGGTCGCAGAAAACATCATCTACGGTGCATTTGAGCACATCAAGCAAAAGTCCGGCAAAGACCCGCTCGAAGTGTTTGCAACCGCGATCAACAATGCCAAGCCGATGGTCGAGGTTAAGTCCCGCCGCGTCGGTGGCGCCAACTACCAGGTGCCAGTTGAAGTTCGTCCGGTTCGTCGTATGGCGCTGTCCATGCGTTGGTTGCGCGAAGCCGCAAACAAGCGCAGCGAAAAATCCATGCCGCAACGCCTCGGTGGCGAATTGATGGAAGCCGCTGAAATGCGCGGTGGTGCTATGAAGAAGCGGGACGAAGTTCACCGCATGGCAGAAGCGAACAAAGCGTTCTCGCATTTCCGCTTCTAATCAATTGGCCACGTCCCGGTTTGCACGCTTGTGCAAGCCAGGATGCGGCCATGTATCTGTTGTTCGAGGCCGGGCTCATTTTGTTCACAAAATGCCGCTCGGTTTTGTCCATTAAAAGATTTAGGAATAATTATGGCACGCAAGACCCCCATTGAGCGCTACCGCAATATCGGTATCTCGGCTCACATCGATGCTGGCAAGACGACCACGACCGAGCGCGTCCTGTTCTACACGGGCGTGAACCACAAGATCGGCGAAGTGCATGATGGCGCGGCCACCATGGACTGGATGGAGCAAGAGCAGGAACGCGGTATCACGATTACCTCGGCTGCAACGACCTGCTTCTGGAAAGGGATGGCTAACAATTTCCCTGAGCACCACATCAACATCATCGACACCCCGGGCCACGTTGACTTCACGATTGAAGTTGAACGCTCGATGCGCGTACTCGACGGTGCTTGCATGGTTTACTGCGCTGTGGGCGGTGTTCAGCCACAGTCGGAAACCGTATGGCGCCAGGCGAACAAGTACAAGGTTCCACGTCTGGCTTTTGTGAACAAGATGGACCGTACCGGCGCCAACTTCTTCAAGGTCTACGAGCAGATGCGCGCGCGCCTGAAGGCGAACCCGATTCCGCTGCAGATTCCAATCGGCGCCGAAGACAACTTCAAGGGCGTGGTCGATCTGGTCAAGATGAAAGCCATCTACTGGGACGACGCGTCGCAGGGCATGAAGTTCGACTACCGCGACATTCCTGCTGAGCTGCAAGAGCAGGCTGCCGAGTGGCGTCTGAAGCTGGTCGAAACCGCTGCTGAAGCGAACGACGAACTGATGAACAAGTACCTGGAAGAAGGCGATCTGTCGGAAGAAGAGATCAAGGCCGCCTTGCGCCAGCGTACCATCGCGTCGGAAATCGTCCCGATGATGTGCGGCACCGCGTTCAAGAACAAGGGCGTGCAAGCCATGCTCGACGGCGTGATTGAATACCTGCCATCGCCAGTCGACATCCCGCCAGTCAAGGGCATGGACGAAGATGACCAGCCGACCACGCGTAAAGCGGAAGACACCGAGAAATTCTCGGCGCTGGCATTCAAGATCATGACCGACCCGTTCGTGGGCCAGCTGATCTTCTTCCGCGTCTACTCGGGCATGATCAAGTCGGGCGACACCGTCTACAATCCGATCAAGAACAAGAAAGAACGTCTTGGCCGTATTTTGCAGATGCACGCGAACCAGCGCGAAGAAATCAAGGAAGTCCACGCCGGCGACATCGCCGCCGCGGTCGGCCTGAAAGACGCGACCACGGGCGAAACCCTGTGCGATCCATCGTCGATCATCACGCTGGAAAAAATGGTCTTCCCTGAGCCGGTGATTCAACAGGCTGTTGAGCCAAAAACCAAGGCTGACCAGGAAAAAATGGGCCTGGCGCTGAACCGCCTGGCACAGGAAGATCCTTCGTTCCGCGTCAAGACCGATGAAGAATCGGGCCAAACCATCATCGGTGGTATGGGCGAGTTGCACCTGGAAATTATCGTTGACCGCATGAAGCGCGAATTCGGCGTCGAAGCGACCGTCGGCAAGCCACAAGTGGCTTACCGCGAAACGATCCGCAAGGTGTGCGAAGAATCCGAAGGCAAGTTCGTCAAGCAGTCGGGCGGTCGTGGTCAGTACGGTCACGTTGTCCTGAAGATCGAGCCGCAAGAAGCCGGTAAAGGTTTCGAATTCGTCGACGCGATCAAGGGCGGCACCGTTCCACGCGAATACATCCCTGCGGTTGAAAAGGGTGTGCGCGGTACGCTCAACGCCGGCGTGATGGCTGGTTATCCAGTGGTCGACGTCAAGGTCACGCTGTTCTTCGGTTCGTACCACGATGTGGACTCGAACGAAAACGCGTTCCAGATGGCCGCTTCGATGGCATTCAAAGATGGCTGCCGTAAAGCATCGCCAGTCATCCTCGAGCCAATGATGGCCGTGGAAGTGGAAACGCCGGAAGACTACGCCGGTACCGTGATGGGCGATCTGTCGTCCCGCCGCGGTATGGTGCAGGGCATGGACGAGATTCCAGGCGGCGGCGGCAAGATCATCAAAGCCGAAGTGCCGCTGTCCGAAATGTTCGGTTACTCGACCTCGCTGCGTTCCGCAACGCAAGGCCGTGCTACCTACACGATGGAATTCAAGCACTATTCGGAAGCGCCTAAGCACGTTACCGATGCGATCATCACGGCCAAGGCCAAGTAATTAAGCTTGATCTTTTGCGGGACAGGGCAGGGTTCATCGCCGTTGCCCAGTCCTCAACGGATTGACGCGATTGCGGGACAGAGCAGGGTTCACCGCCTTTGCTCTGTCCTCAACTGAATAATCGATTTGCCGGGCGCAGCCATAAGCCGCGCTGGCAACAAACAAAAATTGTAAAAATAGTCTTTAAAGGAAGATCAAAATGGCAAAAGGTAAATTCGAACGGACCAAGCCGCACGTCAACGTGGGCACCATCGGTCACGTCGATCACGGTAAAACCACCCTGACGGCTGCGATTGCAACCGTTCTGTCGAAGAAATTCGGCGGCGAAGCAAAAGCATACGACCAGATCGATGCAGCACCGGAAGAAAAAGCACGCGGCATCACCATCAACACCGCGCACGTCGAGTACGAAACGGCTAACC
>NZ_WHJF01000189.1:0-5476 GCF_011682185.1 Massilia genomosp. 1 | reverse complement strand
TGCATAATTTGATGTGCTGCTCAACTTACAGCTGATAGTTTACTGTCAAACGTAAATTATTACTTCGGCGAAAGGTGATAGTTAACTTCGGTTGCCATGAACCCTACGCTCTGGCACAGTGTCACTACAGTTTCCATGTTGTAACATTATTGTTAGCAGATTAATACTATGTCCACCCAAAGCGCCGCTCAATTGAATCTACCAGTACCAGAAGTGCCCATCGAAAACGCCTCGTCGCACCAGGCGCGCAATGTCTTGATGGGTTTGTTCGACTCCACCTCGACCACGTCAAAAGCGTATCTGGTGAACGTCGCACGTTCGCTCGCCGTCGCAGATACCATCGCCGCCTTGTCGGCGACCATGCCACGGCGGAACGGCAATTGCGGCTAGTCCGAAGCCGCACCTTTGTCGGGTAATTTTTCTGATGACAGTTTCTCGGCATGCGTCGAGGAGATCATCATCTGGCGTTGGCCTTGCTCTGTTGACTCGCGAAAGTTTGTCAGCAGCTTGGCTTCGAGCGGCTTGACGTACATCAGGATAAGGGAATCTTCGGTTGGTGGTGGGCGTACCGTAGGCGTGCCGAATTTGAGGTATTCCGGGGTCACATTAAGGAATTCTGCCGCCAAGTCTAAGGCCCTGTCTCGCGGGAACTGGGTGCCTGTGAGCCACTTGCTGACGGCTTGCGGGACCACCTGCGCGTATCGCGCAAGCTCCGACGCGTTGCCGCCATTTTTTCGCTGCAACGCCTCCCGAAGGCGCTGGGTGCGATCAGGGGCGTCTTTTTGCACATCTGTCATTTTTATATTTTTACCAGAATAATTTCTTAAAATCACTAAATGCAATAATTTATTGTAAAATATTGCGAAAAACTGTAATATTTTGTTAAATTATTTATTTGTGGCAATAATGTTTGAGGTCGAGAAAACTGAAACTGACATCGCGGTGCAGTCGTGTAGCACGCAGTGCGCACGCGCCAAGCTTGTTGCACGTAGCGGAAAAGTTACTCGCCCAGCTCGACACGGATCTTTTCGACCATCTCATTCCTGCCTACCGCCGGTACTTTATCAATTTTTTACCCATGCAGCATAGGATTTCTCCATGCCTAACAGCCCCGCCATGGATACGGACCCGTCCGATGCCGAGTTTAGCAAGACCGAACTTGCCGACTTGGCCCAAGTATCCCCGGAAATTGCCGACCAGTCACGCAAGAACTTTACGACAATCTTGCATTTTATCAATAAAACAACGGCTACCGCTATTGCTGACCGACTGGGTATGCACGAATTGTCCATTTCTCGTGCGAAATCGGGCGGGCAGCTCAATTACTGCGCGCGTTTGCTCGCAGCGGCCGGGCTCAAGGTCGTGCCCGTCGACGCCATTGTTTACCTGCAACCGGACGAATACCGATGAAAACCTAGTGCCCCGCAGTTGACCTCCTAATCGAGGCCGCTGACATGAAGTGCGCAAGTCTGCATTTTTAGCGGACGGCGTTGTGCCGCCCCTACTTTCTGTCCGTGTGACCGGAAACATGATCTCCAATAAAGAAGACCGAATGAATGCATTTCAACACTTTGCGGCGCAGCACGCCGCGCTGCACGCCAGGCATGTGCTTGATGAACCTGCGCGGCGCGCAGGACGGCGCCCGCCCAGCGACATCGAGCGCAAGACGTTTGAGCACGTACGCGCGCACGGCGGCCGCACTGTGGCCGAGATCGCCAATGCACTCGGCGTTAAATCGCCCGAGCTGTATGCGCCCCTGCAGCGCTTGAAAACACTTGGTCATATCAAGCCAAACGGCACTAGCGGTGCCATTACCTGGAAAGCGGCGTGACGTGGGCGGTCGGGAGCCGGATCGGCTCCGACATGTTTAGCGAGCGGACGCGGGCGTCCAAGCCTGGGCCGGTGCTCAGGCCGAAGAAATGCGCTTGCGGGAAGAACATGTTCGCCAAGCAGCTGGCCCAGTACGGCAAATGCGTCCACTGTGTCCGTGCGATCCAGGCGGGCCGTAGCGCCGAATGACATCCGATGAGTGAACCCAGCCTTTCTGGCGGCACTCGCCGCCAGCCTCGCCCAGCAGAGACTGCGTGGCCAACACCGTACCGAACACATGAGGGGCGGTGCGCCGTTCTGATGCAGCACATAGGATTCAAATGAGTATTAGTTTAATGACAGCAGCATGGAAGTCGCCGTTGCCGTCGGGGCAAAAGTTCGTGTTGATCGCGCTGTGCGACAACGCCAATGACCAGGGCGAGTGTTATCCGTCGATCACGACGATAGCGTACAAATGCAGCATGGGCGAGCGTACCGTTCAAGGCCACATCACGGCCTTGGAAGCGCTCGGCATCCTTCGGCGCGAATTGCGGCGTGGCCGCAGCACGATTTATCACATCTATTCGGCCCATTTCGGCACCCCCGCAGAATCCGCACCCCCGCAGAATCCGCACCCCACCCCCGCAAAATCTGCACCCCCACCCCCGCAGATTCTGCCAAAAACCCCCGCAGATCTCGCACCCATAATCATCAGTAAACCATCAATTGAATCATCAGTTAACCGGAACACGGCAACCGGTACCCGCTTGCCCAAAAATTTTGCACTTCCGAAATCATGGGGTGACTGGGCGCTGGCGAAGTTTCCGGATTGGACCGAAGACCATGTCCGCGAGGTGGCTGAGACGTTCCGGGACCACTGGGTGCCGATGGCAGGTTCCCGTGGCGTCAAGCTCGAATGGGAAGGCCCGTGGCGCAACTGGTGCCGCAATGCCCGAGGCCCGGAGCGTGCGACTGGCGCCCGGGCCAGCCAGGCTTGGTGGGCGTCGGACGCCAGCGTCGCGGCCGAAGCTGCGCGGCTGGGACTGCAGCCGGCGCAAGCTGGCGAGTCCGCCCTGGCGTTCAAGGGCCGGGTGCAAGCTGCGATCGACAACAGCGGAGTCCCGCCGGCACCACCGCGCCAGAGCCGCGTGGGAGTCATCGATCCGACCGTGGCGCCTCCCCGTGCCAAAAAAGGAATGCCGGCCGGTGCCGTGGCCGGCATGAAAGCGATTTTGAAAACATCACGAGCGCGAAAAAACCAACCTACCACCGATGAGGACGACGTATGAGCACCACCACCACCACCACCACCGAGAGAAAATTCGTGACAATCGACGTCAACAACCCGGCCTACAACGTCGGCATGCTGCTCGACGCTGTCATGGCGAAGCTCGGCGTCAAGAACGACGCCGCCCTGTCGCGCGAACTGGGCGTCTCCCCGACGAACGTGAGCAATATCCGGAACGTCAAGGTCGCGCTGAGCGCGGCGATGATGATCCGCATCCACGACGTAGCGGACATGTCGATCGCCACGATCCGCAGTTTCCTCGTCGGCCCGACCAGGTGAGTTGCGAGTTTTGCGTAGCGCTGTCGGGGCGCTTCAATGCCCACCGGGAATGCTGCCAAATTCGCCTTTTGGCAGGGGCCCCCCAGCACGTGCGCCAAGTCGCTTACGACCAGGTCAGGAGGGAGTACGGCGAAACAGCGTTGGCCGGAGTCAAGGCGAAACTGCGTGCGGAAGTGCAACGTCAGCGCGAGCTGGCCTACACGAAAATAGAAAATCATCTCAACCAGGAGGCCGCCAAAGGACGGGCGGCCGCAACAGCACTGCTTACGAAAATGAAAGCCGAGAAGATGAACGTAGCACCGCGAGAGCGCGCGAATGTGCGCCGGCAGGGTTCTTTGCTGGAGCACGCATAATGGCCGGCAAACACGGATCGCCGAAGCGTCGCGTCAAGGCATATCGCGAGAAGAAGTGTGCCGTCGGCGGCGGCCTGCAGGTGATCGCTGCCGGCGTATCCCGGCATGACGTGCGCATGATGAATGCGCTGCCGATCGAGGGGGAAGAGGCGACCCTCATCTGCGTAAAATATTGGCGTGCGTTCGAGGATATCAAGCTGGGCGATGCAACCGAGACGTCGTATGTCTATCTCTGCACGGCCATGAACATTACGCTCTGTCTTGCCGAAACGGGCATTGGCGAAGAGTACGTTCCGGAAATGATACCGGCCCTGAAGGCGATGGCGCGGGCGGCGGAACGGGGCGCCAGGACCGGCCAGTACCGGCTCGACGGGCCGGGCATGACCGCGGTGAGCAATGCGCTGGCGATTCACGAGGCGCAGTGCGCCGTTGCGACCCGCGAAGACCTGTTCGCCGCCGAAACGATGATCGCCGCGCGGATCGCCGCCGGCCAGGTTCACCAGACACCGGCCAAAACCCGCCGGCGAGCACCTGCAGGAGCTAGGTATGAAATTTCCTGAGAAAAATTCACGCAGCGAGCAGATCCTGACAGCGTTCCTCAAGGGGCCAATGACGATCTATCAGGGCGCGGAGGTGCATGGGGATTTCGTCACGCGCAAGCTCCCGGCCGGCATCGACCACTGCAAGATGGTCGAGCTTTACTGCGATCTGGTCGAACGCGGCTGTCTGACGCGCGAGGGGATCAAATACAAACTAACGACACGCGCCCGGCACCAGCTCGAAAAGGAGAGCGCACCGGAAGCGCCGCGCTCGATCGTCCCGCCGCGCGTGCGCAACTTCTTCGCCAAGCCCCTGTTCCTTGGCTATTCGCCGGCGTTTCCGTGGCGCCGCGCGCTTTAAGGTGAAAATCTAAGTTAATCTTTAACCGGCTTTAGACTGCCCCGCGAATTGACCACGGAGGCAGTACAGATGAAAAATCGGGATCTAGTAGCGGAATATTGTGACGAGTGGGTGCGCTGGTGCCAGACACGCAGCTTTTACATGCGACCGGCCAGCAGCGGAACCCTTGGGCGCCTGCAGCCGTCCAAGGTGGGGAGGGAGCCAAACGCCCGTAACCACCCTGACATGCAGTATTTCAACATGGCCGTGCATACATTGGCCGACATGAAGAAATGGAAGGGCAAGTTCCTGGCATTCAGGGCGTATTACGTCGGCGACGCTGCGCTGGCCAAGCAGGCGGCCGCCGCGCTCGGCATCAGCGAGCGCACCTATTATTATCATGTGAAAAGCTTTGGGCAGGCCGCCTACAGCATGAGCCACAGCATCAAGAAGGCGCACGAAGCGATGGCCGCGCCGGCGCTGCCACCGGAACCGCCGCCGGCGCCGGTGCTGCACCAGCTCGGTTCGTTCATCCCCCCAGCCTGACCGGGGGGGCGGCATGTCCAGCACCCTGTTCAAGGTTGGCAAGTATTACCACTACCGCTTCCGGCTCGCCGGTGGCGCGCGGCGCCAGCGCAGCACCCACGAGGTGAACCACAAGCGCGCCCACGCGATCATGTCCAAGGCGTACACCGATGCCGTCCTGCTCGCGAGCGGCATGCAGCTGGTCCCGACGCTGGGGGAATTGATCGAGCAATGGGAGGAACTGCGCGCGCCGATCGCCAGCAAGTCGCATCGCCGCGGGATCGACGTTTTCAAGCGCCGGCACCTTCACGGGCTGGGCCAGCTGCTGATTAGCGACTTAGGC
>NZ_WHJF01000188.1:0-5870 GCF_011682185.1 Massilia genomosp. 1 | reverse complement strand
TCATTGACTGTCCCGTTCAATTGGGTAGGGACGCTATCGCCCGCGACATTCCGATTCAAGTTGAAAAGGTCCTGCATCGGAAAAGCGGCGCTGCGGCGGTGGTTTGTGCAACATTCAGGCTAGACGACCTGATCGCCGCCGTCGAACGCAGCGGCGCCACCCGGGTGGTGATCGATTCGCTGTCCGAGGTCAGCCTGTACCTGGCGCCCGAGTTCCAGAGTGACTACCGGTCCTCAGTGTTCCGCATCCTGGCCGGCCTGGCGCGCCTCGGCGTGACGGTGGTGGTGACGATGGGCCTGGACGACCGCTACACCGAGCTGCGTTTCAGCCAGGCCGACACCGGTTTCCTGGCCGACGCCATCGTCGCCATGCGCTACGTGGAGATCGAGGGCACCCTGGCCAAGGTGATGTCGGTGGTCAAGGTGCGCGGCAGCGCGCACAGCACCGACCTGCGCCGCTACACGATCGACGCCGGCGGCTTGCGCATCGAGCCGCGCGCCTTGCCGTACACCGGCTTGTTGTCCGGGTGCGCGGCGACCATCGTGCCGCCCGGCTAAGGGGACGCCATGCCGATGGACGACAGTACCGACGCTGCGCCGGCATTGACGCCAATCATGGACGTGGCCTCGCCGGACGACTGCGCCGACCCGGCCGCCTTGCGCCTCATGCTGGCGCAACTGGCCGGCGAAGTGGCCAACCTGCGCGCCGCCGCCGTGCTGCAGGCGGCCCAGGGCGATCAATTGCGCGAAGCGAACGGCAACCTGGTGCTGGCCACCCTGGAGGCGCGCACCCTGCGCGACGCGGCCGAGGGCGCGCACCGGCGCCAGAACGAATTCCTGGCCATGCTGGCGCACGAGCTGCGCAATCCGCTCGCGCCGATCAGCCTGGCCAACGCCATGCTGGTGCGGCTGCCGGAGCCATCCATCGAACTGCTGAACCTGCACGCGATCATCCATCGCCAGGTCTTGCACCTGACCCGCCTGCTGGACGACTTGCTGGACGCGGCGCGCATCAGCAGCGGCAAGATTTCCCTGCTGCGCAGTCCGATGCCGCTGGTCGAGTTGCTGCGCCGCTCGGTGCAGACGGTCCAGGCGCGCCTGCTCGAGCGCGACCAGCAGGTGCAGCTGGACTTGCCGGAAGAACTGATCGTCGACGGCGACGCGGTGCGCCTGGCGCAGGTGTTCGCCAACCTGCTGGTCAACGCGTCCAAGTATACCGGTGACCACGGCCTGATCCGGGTCGCCGCGCGTGCCCACGACGGCCTTGCGCTGGTGACCGTGAGCGACAACGGCGCCGGCATGGACGCCGATGTGCTGGCCAGCGTGTTCGACCTGTTCTCCCAGGGACCGCGCGCGCTGGCGCGGGCCGAAGGCGGGCTCGGGGTCGGCCTGAACGTGGTGCGCAACATCGTCGAGCTGCACGGTGGCAAGGTGAGCGGCAGCAGCGATGGCCTCGGACTGGGCAGCGTGTTTACCGTGACCCTGCCGCTGGTGGCCGACGCCGGCGTGCTGGCGGTGCTGCCGAGCCCGAACGTGGCGACGGCCAGCCGCCGCATCCTGCTGGTCGAAGACAATCTGGACGCCAACGAAACGCTGACCCGCCTGCTGCGCGGCGAGGGCCACCAGGTGACCTCGGTGTACGACGGCGTGACCGGGCTGGCCCAGGCGCGCGCCCGCGCCTACGACGTGCTGATCTGCGATATCGGCTTGCCCGGGCTGGACGGCTACCAGTTGATCACGCAATTGCGCAAGACCTCGGGCGCGCATATTCCCTTCGCCATCGCCATTTCCGGCTACGGCCAGGTGGAAGACCGCACCCACGCCATCGCGGCCGGCTTCGGCCAGTACCTGGTCAAGCCGCTCGACGCCGACGCCCTGCTGGCGCTGGTGGCGTCGAGCGCCGTCACCCGCTTCATCGCCGCCGCTGCCCGCCCGGTGTAGGCGGCGCCAACGCACGTCTGCGCGGCTTCGCCGCAACCTTGCTGGGCCGGGTTTTGCGCCCATCGTTGTTACTCAAGGTTTGATTATGTTTACTCCCAATTCCGCACGGCCGCGCCAGTTGGCGCTGGCCGGCCTGGCGCTTGCGCTGCTGACCTTGTATGTGGCCGGGGCCCTGGCCCTGGCCAACCCGACCCGTTCGGTCCCGCTGGCCCTCGTGTTCGGCGCGGCCGCGCTTGTGGCGCCACTGTGCCTGTGGCTGTGCAACCGCCCGACCCGGGTGCTGCTGCGCGGGCTCAAGCATCCTCCCGACAGCGGGCGCGCGCTGGTGCAGCGCCTGATCAAGTCGGAAGCGCTGCAGGACGCGATTTTCAACAGCGCCAATTTTTCCAGCATCGCCACCGACGCCCAGGGCGTGATCCAGATCTTCAACGTCGGCGCCGAGCGCATGCTCGGCTATGCGGCGGCCGACGTGGTCGACCTGATCACCCCGGCCGCGTTTTCCGATCCGCAGGAAGTGATCGCGCGCGCCGCCGCCCTCAGCGCCGAGCTCGACACGCCCATCGCACCCGGCTTCGAGGCGCTGGTGTTCAAGGCCTCGCGCGGCATCGAAGATATCTACGAGTTGACCTACATTTGCAAGAACGGCAACCGCCAGCCGGCGGTGGTGTCGGTGACGGCCCTGCGCGACGCCGGCGGGACCATCATCGGCTACTTGCTGATCGGCACCGACAACACGGCGCGCAAGAATGCCGAGCAGGCCCTGGTGCGGGCCGGGGCCTTGCAGGCCGCCATCTTCAACAGCGCCAATTTTTCCAGCATCGCCACCGATGCGCGCGGCGTGATCCAGATTTTCAACGTCGGCGCCGAAAAGATGCTCGGTTACGCCGCCGCCGATGTCGTCGACCGCATCACCCCGGCCGATATTTCGGAGCCGGACGAAGTGGTGGCGCGCGCGATCAGCCTCAGCGACGAACTCGACACGCCGATCGCGCCCGGCTTCGAAGCGCTGGTGTTCAAGGCTTCGCGCGGCATCGAAGACATTTACGAGCTGACCTACATCCGCAAGGATGGCAGCCGGTTCCCGGCGGTGGTGTCGGTGACGGCCCTGCGCGACGCCGATGGCGCCATCATCGGCTACCTGCTGATCGGCACCGACAACACCGCGCGCAAGCGGGTCGAGGCGGAACAGGCCGTGCTCGACCAGCGCTTGCGCGACCAGCAGTTCTACACCCGCTCGCTGATCGAATCGAATATCGACGCCCTGATGACCACCGATCCGCACGGCATCATCAGCGATGTGAACCACCAGATGGAAGCGCTGACCGGCTGCACCCGCGATGAACTGATCGGCGCGCCGTTCAAGAATTACTTCACCGATTCGGCGCGCGCCGAGGCCGGCATCAAGCGGGTGCTGGCGGCCGGCAAGGTCACCAACTACGAGCTGACCGCGCGCGCCCGCGACGGCAAGGAAACCGTGGTGTCCTACAACGCCACCACCTTCTACGACCGCGACCGCAAGCTGCGCGGGGTGTTCGCCGCCGCGCGCGACGTCACCGAACGCCAGCAGTTCGAACAAACCCTGCAAGCGAACAATGTCGAGCTGGAAGCGGCCCGCGGCGTCGCCGAAAAGGCCAACCTGGCCAAGTCGGAGTTTCTCTCGAGCATGAGCCACGAACTGCGCACGCCGCTCAACGCCGTGCTCGGGTTCGCCCAGCTGATGGCGTCGGACGAGCCGCCGCCCACGCTCAAGCAACAGCGCTCGATCAACCAGATCCTCAAGGGTGGCTGGTATCTGCTGCGCCTGATCAATGAAATCCTCGACCTGGCCCAGATCGAGTCGGGCAAGGTGTCGATGTCGACCGAGCCGATGTCGCTCAGCGACGTGCTCGACGATTGCAACGAGCTGGTCGGCCCGCAGGCGAGTGCGCGCGGCATCTTCTTGCTGTTTCCCACGCCCGGCGCGCCGTTCTACATCCACGCCGACCGGGTGCGGGTCAAGCAGGTCCTGATCAACCTGCTGTCGAACGCCATCAAGTACAACAGTGTCGAAGGGTCGGTACATGTGGCGTGTTCCTCGCGTCCGGGCGGCATGGTGCGGGTCGCCGTGACCGATACCGGCGCCGGGCTGGGCCGCGAACAAGTGGCGCAGCTGTTCCAGCCGTTTAACCGGCTGGGCCAGGAAAACGGGGTGGAGGAGGGCACCGGCATCGGCCTGGTGGTCACCAAGCAACTGGTCGAATTGATGGGCGGCACGATCGGGGTCGAGAGCGAGCCCGGACGCGGGGCCAGGTTCTGGGTCGAGTTCGTATCCTGCGCGGCGCCGGTCCAGCCGGCGGCGCTGTCGGCGGCCGACGCGGCGGCCCTGGCGCGCGCGCGTCCGGCGCCCGGTTCGGCCCAGCACACCTTGCTGTATGTGGAAGACAATCCGGCCAACCTGCTGCTGGTCGAGCAATTGCTGGAGCGGCGCCCGGAGTTCAAGCTGCTCACCGCCATCGACGCCCACCTGGGCATTGCCCTGGCGCGCGCTTACCGGCCTTCGGTGATCCTGATGGATATCAACCTGCCCACCCTGAGCGGTTTCGGCGCCTTGCGCATGTTGCGTGGCTATGAGGAAACGGTGCATATTCCGGTGCTCGCATTGTCGGCCAACGCCATGCCGCGCGATATCGCACGCGGCCTGGACGCGGGATTTTTCCGCTACCTGACCAAGCCGATCCAGATCGCCGAATTCATGGAAGCGCTCGACCTGGCCTTGCTGCATGCGCAAGAGCGCGGGCACGACCCGCTGCCGGAAGTGCTTGCCTGAGTGGCCGCGCCGGCGATGGCACGCTGACGGTGCGCTTAAGGAACGCCTGACAAAACGTCGCGCTTGTCCTGGGAGTAACACCGTCGTACACTGGGCGATTGCGACCGTCCGCCGTCGACTGCTGGCCGACGGTAACAATGGGGGACCTCGAAAAACCGTAGCGAGCGGCACAATTTTCGTCCTGCGATGCTCACCGTACCTTCGTACGGCTGCGCTTCTCCGACGAAACTTGCACCGCTCGCTACGGTTTTTCGAGGTCCCCCAATATGTAAAGGCGAATTCTGTAAAGCGCGACGGGCTTTTGCATTGTTGTTCAAGTTGCGCCCTGCGTGCGGCCGTACTGGTGTGCCGCCGACAACTGCTTTCGAAATTCGAACGGCGATACGCTGCATGGGATTTATGCGTGCTTCAGTCACTATCAATTAGCAACTTTTGATGAACACAACGCTGCCGTGCTTTCACCGCTATTCGCCTCCACTGAGTCCGTAATCGTTCGCAATAGGAATAATGATGCGGAAAATGCCGCGCTGACGTGTTCTCTTTGGAATCATTCTTTATTGAGGTGAGGTGTGAAATCTCTGGAAATACTCATCAAGCGATGGAAATTAGGGAACGTGAGACCTTTTCCGCCTTATGGTGAATCGATAATACGCTCCACTTTTTTAGACGCAGGAATTGAAGCATCGAAAGACCTAATTGGGCTGTACGGTGCCTTCGGTGGAATGGATGTTCCTGACGACAACCTGTGGCGTCTCTGGCCGCTCTCTGAAGTGGCTGAGCGAGCAAATGAGGCGAACGCGTTCGGTGTGTTGTTTTCAGACTATCTTCTCGACTCGTGGGCCTATCGCATCAAACCAAACGACACGGATACCAGTGCAGTCTACATCGACTATTACGATACGAAAGACCCATTGCTGGTGGCGCGTACACTCGGCGAATTTTTTGAGAAGTATGTCCAGAATGCCGATGAATTATTGAATCAACCGTGTTGAGATGAACCTGAATCCGTGCTCCGAAATTGACAGACACATTCCCATCCGCAAAGCGACTATTTTTTGCGGATTTTCTGCTGTGCTCGGGCCGTTGTCCAGCGCTGTTGCGCTCCAGGCTGCGCTTATCCGTCA
>NZ_WHJF01000187.1:0-5886 GCF_011682185.1 Massilia genomosp. 1 | reverse complement strand
TTGCCGGCGGCGAAAACCGTGGATGATGTAGCGGCGCTGCTGCCGTGGAATATGAAGGATTTGCATACCCCCGATTTAACCAGCGGCGTGACTTCCTGAACAGTCTGGGGTTGATGGATCGCTTACCACCGACCCGGCCAATCAAAGCCCAGAAACAAGCAGCCTAAGCCCCACAAATACATGACACAAAAGCCATGTTAAGCTGTCAATCGCTTAAGTCCGGTAGATTGGCTCTAGGGCGCAAGCGAGATATACACACCGCCACGAGCTCCCATTGGCATGGCTTATCAAATCACGTCTATTCTTCAAAATCTGCGTACATATACCTGACACCATCGATAACAACTTCATCAAGAATCTCACGCGCTGTGCCTGATATCGTCAAAGTGAACCCGCACAATAGTTCGTCGAAGTCCGCGTCCAAGAGGCCTTCCCGGCTTTCATACCTGAGAGGCAGTTCGAAGAAAGGGACAGGCAACGAAATCGTTTCAGCAAGCACGGCCCGACATAAAGGAACAAGCGACGTCCATACGCCATATTTGTCTTTACTCTGAGCGATATTTGTTTGAATAAAATTCATTAATTCATGCGTTTCGCGCTTCAATCGAACTTTATCGACTTCTGCGTAGTCTCCTGTCTGCTCATTCACCTTAACAAGTTTTCTTTTAATGGACTTCATGGCAACTTTCCAATCACGGTAGGATTTGTAAATGCGCTGCGATTAGTGATGAGAGTTTGTATTCCACCACCAAGCTGAATGTAGCCGTTTTGCGTTGTCGAGGCAATTTTAGACTCAAACACGGTAACGGCTTTAGTAGCTTTAACCTCGACTACATCAAATCGCAGAGTCTGCTGGCTTTCCAAAGGGATTCCGATACGATCCGAGATCTGGTCGTAACTCATCCCCTTCATTGTAGTTAGTTCGTCCTTTGTTGCAAAAAATGCTGAATAAGGACCGGGCATATTACCCTCAGGAACAATCTTGAATAGCGACTCTCCCGCTGCAAGATCGACTGCCTTAGGCAAGGTCGAGCCGCTAGCCATCAACTCCCTGGATATCTTCAGTGCCTTATCAGGTGCCACGCCTTGTGACCTGTAAGCAGCAACTAACTTGCGTCCTTCATCTGAATGAAGCGGGCTATCGCGGATCCCATGAGTCATGTACCCGTCCGGACCACTAAATCCATTCGCTGCGGGACGCGGTCGTTTTGGCGCAAGAGAAACATACACCCCACCACGCGCACCCGAAGTTACTACCGGTCTGCGGACCACGCTTCCTGTAACAACCGGTGCTGTCGCAACTGTAGCTGAGCTGGCTGTAGCGCTAGTCCCGACTGCACCAGCGGCAGTGGCGCCACCCGTCGGAATGGCGCCAGCGACAGTTCCTACGGCAGGCGTAGCTGTAGGGGCAATACTGGCGACTGGATAAACCGCAGCGGTTGTCGCAGTACCAGCTGTAGCGGCCGCTGCCGCACCCTTGGCGCCCGCCAAATCCAACAACTTTTTCGCCTTCGCAGCCCGTATAGCCTTCGATGCGCCACTCCAGAAAGTGAATAACTCAATCCCGCCGCGCGCCATCGATTCAACGTACTGCCCCTTCATCCATGGATCGGTCACCGGCCGGGCCATTGCCTTGGCCAGACCGACTGCATCTCTCGCAATACTGGGAGCATCGATATTTCCAAGGCTGATTTCTTCGGCCAGAATCTGCTCATCCAGACTGGCAAGCAGCCTGCCCTCTTGTGTCGTCCTGCGGGCCAGCTTGGGCACGCCCTTGATCGCGTCATAGACAAGTTCGCCTGTGCCCATGGCGAATTCGCTCGCAAATCCGAGTCCTGCGCGGCCGCCCTGCGCCAGCCAGTCGCCGACCGTCCCTGGCGTGCCCTCAACACCGCCAATCCAGCCCTTCAACGTCGTATTCGCGCTATCGAAATTGAATATGGCATCAAGCGCATCCAGATTCAGGCGCCTTCCAATCAACCCATCCCGAAGCGCTTTCAATGCGAGCAGTTTCTTGCTGACACGCGCCACGGCGCCTGGCGGCGCGCCGACTGGTTTTGCCGCCGCCGGCGCGACGGTTTTGGTCATCGTCACGATCCGCCCTCGCGCACCGCCCATGCCGGTGCTGTCGCAATTGATACGGCAGGCGCTGTCATGCCGCGCTACAGGTATCGCGTTAATCTTGACGTTTGAATGGCCTTCGATTATCTGGAGATAGCCGGTACTCAGCGATGTGCCGGAAACAATATGCGCACCCGCATTCGCTTGCGTATTCTTGAAAAGATCGCCGACGCGGTACACCGGCGTCCCCCGCGCCTTCACATCCGGCGATGCCGCATACATGTGATCGAGCCGCGCGAAGCTGTTAAACGCGACGATGCACTTGCCCACCTTGCACAGGTCGGACTCCGTTGCGACAGCCAGCCAACCCTCAGCGTGCGCGATATGTCGGGTCTGCCCCATCATCCACCCCGCTCAATGGTTGCACTTCCGGCTGAACTGGCGCGGCCGCGTTCCCGGAGGACGTAGCCGCAATCGCAATGTCCACCACCGGATCGTTGTCGTAGAAATGCGTGCGCCAGACCATTGACACCTGGCGGCGGTCCAGATCGAAACGCAGGGTGTCGAGCAGCGGGATGCTGATCACATTGCCTCCGCTGGCAAGCCGGACAACCACAATGAGCATCCATCCGGGCAAAACCATGTCCGTTTTATCCGGAAGCAAGCCTGTCATCGTCACGGTTTCATCGCCGCGCAAATGCGGGCTCATGACCATGTCGGCGGGAGCATTCTGGAAATAGCGCGAATCGAAATTTTCTGGCAGCAGCGGATACCGCTTGGCTCGCCAGTGCGCGTCAAAGTCGCCCTGGTACTCCACGCGCGGCGTACACCAGCGTGCGATCGCGTTCAATCCCTGCGGCGGCAAGCGCGAGAAAGGATGGGTGACGGGATCGAGCGGCGCCTCGATCTGGGGAGCGGCGAGCACCTTTTGTTCAGCCACCCAGCGCGCGACGAATGTGCGCCCAGCCCGGCCCAGATGCTTGTAATCGCCCGGCGCAGGTAACCAGCCAATGCCCGCCGGATTGCCGCTGTGCCTGATCGTGTCCGCCTGGCCATCGCGGCTGAATGCAGCCGCAATATCAACGCAGCCACCGTACGCCAAGCGGTAGTCCAGGGATACGGACTCGACAGGTGAAGCCATCCCCAGGCGCCAGCCAAACGCCTGCTTGCGAAACTGGCGTGGACCGTGCAGGCGCACCAGCTTCTTGAGCGTGCCAACGCGTATCCCGGCGACCCACTGGGCGCATGCCAGTCCACCCGGGGCCAGTGCATGGCCGCTGACAAGAATGTCGGTGCCGGGTTTATACGGCACCAGATCGCCATCTTCCTGTATCACGGAGCGCAGCGGATCGCTCGATGCCGGCCCGGCATACGTATCGCCAGCAACGACAGGATGTTGTTCTTGCGCGAGCGTAATAGTCTCGCCGTGCGCCGCAAAATCGAACGTGGCGCGTACCACAAGCACATCGAGGCGCTCACCTTCCGGGCCTGTCTGTTGAAACCAGAAATGCGGCACACCCGTGTGGTTGACGATGGTGGCGTTGCTCGCGGCGCGCCCGTGGTCCGCAGGAAGCGGGGCCGTCATTTGGCCTTCTCCCCGTCGCTTCCCGGAGCACTTTCCGCACTTCCGGAATTGAGAAGCACATCGGCCGGCCCATCGACATGGACCTTGCCGCTCGCCTTGATATGGATGTCTTTGCTTTCCAGGTAAATCGCGTCCGGCGTCATCACGAACTTCGATCCGCCGCACACCAGTTCGATCGTCTCGCCGGCCGATACCGACACGACCTTGCCGACCTTGGTCGTCTGGCTGCGTCCCACCACCGTCGCCATGATCATGCCCACGTTCAGGTTGTAGGCCATGCCCACCGTGTCGATCCGGCCCATGCCGACGTTCTGCATGGATGCCATGCCGATCGTCTCGGTCTTCATGCGGGCGACATTGATCGACCAGTTTTTACCGATCTTGTCTTTCTCGTTTTTAGCAACCGTTTTACTGCGGTTCACGCCAACGCTGATCGTTTCGTTCTTGCCCACGGCCTCGCTGCGGTGGCCGCCGATGGAGATCGTTTCATTGACGCCGACCTCTTCGCTGCGGTTGCCGCCGATACTGATACGTTCATCATGGTCGACCCGTTCGCTACGATCGTGATGCACCGTAATCGTTTCATCCCGGTCCACCGTTTCGGTCCGGTCGCGCTTGATATGGCTGGTTTCGTCACGGTCCACCGTCTTGCGCCGGTCGTTGCCGACCCATTTGTCTTCGTCGTGCTCGACTTCGGTCAGCTGATCCTTCTCCGCATGCAGCCATAACTGCTCCTGCCCCTTCTTGTCTTCGAAGCGCAGTGCGTTCGCGTTGTCGTACTGACCGCCGGGCGTCGAACGCGACAGGATCCCGCTCTGGGTTTTGTTGGCCGGCAGCGCCCACGGCGGCAGGGTATTCGCATTCGGCACCATGCCGGTGATGATCGGCCGGTCCGGATTGCCATCCATGAACTGCACCAGCACCTCCGTCCCGATGCGCGGAATCGACACCATGCCGAAATTTTCACCTGCCCACGGCGTCGCCACCCGGATCCAGGCCGAACTCTTTTCGTCGTTGGCCCCAGCGCGGTCCCAATGAAACTGTACGCGTACACGGCCATACATGTCCGTATGAATTTCTTCACCGGCGGGACCGACGACAGTGGCTGTCTGGATGCCGTGGATCTTTGTCTCGCTGCTGTGGTGACTGCGCGGTGTACGCCACGGCACAATTTTTCGCACGCAGACCAGCGTATTGCTGTAGTGGGACGGCGCCGTCGAACTCACATGGTAGTTATTGCTCGCACTGTGAATCGCCTCGACGATGAGGAACTCCCTGGCCTGCTCGTCATGCTCCGTCGCCCCCCGGTCGAAGTGACCGGTAAGCCGGAACCAGCGCCCCGGCATGACATAGCGACTGTTACCCGCGCCTTTGAAGTGCTTGCCGCTCGCTTCCAGCGCTTCCATGCGGGTCTGGGCCAGCGAACGCGCATCGCCCCCATCCTTGAACCCGAAAGCGCCCGTATATTCGTAAGACTCCACATGCAATACCTGGCCTTGCCGATGAACAGTCGGCAGGGACGTGAGCGCCGGCTGTGGCGCCTTGAAGTCGTAGGAAGCCAGGGCAATGCTGCCCTCCGTGATCTGGCGTGCCGGCGACCACTCGGCAATGCCGTCCTCCTCGACTGCGCCGCCATGGCGCTGGAACGGTATCTCCGGATCGCCTCCGTCGATTGCAGGGGCGGCGCTCGAATCGTCCGACAACACCAGTTTGTGACCAGTGGCGCTGTGTTCGAACCAATAGAAAATGCCGGCGGCAGCCCAGCGCCGTTCCAGAAAATTGCTGTCTGTCTCGTCGAACTGGCAGCAATCGGTCATGACGCCGTTGGCGCCCCGAACCCGCCAATCCCAATCGGCCAGATTGGCGTAGTCCCCGAAGATGCTCCTGGCCTGCTCGTACAGGGAGGTGTAGTGAAACAGGTAGTTGTCCTTGCGCAGGCTCAAATAGTTGAACCAGGGCGCCAGCCGGGCTTCGTAAAACGACAAGCCGCCATCGACGCGTTTCAAAGAAAAACCAAATACGTGGCCGGAAAAATGACGCAAGCTGCCATCCTTGCGCACCAGTTCGATGCACATGCGCTTTCCCTGAACTTCTTTCAGTGGAATGCCTGGATCGTGAGTGTGATCACGCGAGTTGATGGCCCGGTTTTCACGTAAAACGATGGTCCTACCCCGAGCGATTTTAGCGTCTTGACAGCGCCGGCCACGGCGCTGTTTTTGATCGTGCGGTTAGAACGGTTC
>NZ_WHJF01000186.1:0-5891 GCF_011682185.1 Massilia genomosp. 1 | reverse complement strand
ATACCGCCCACCCGACGCGCACTTTCCTAAATTTCGCCACTTTCCCTAGTCGAATCAACAGCTTGAAGCAGCTAAATTCAGATGCCGCCCCGGTATTGTTGCAAATTTCCCTAGACACGCATTCTGGCTTGCGCACGCGCGCGAGGCAAGACCTTTCGGTCAATCAGGCGGCGTGTGCGCAGTCAAGGGCGCGCAGCGGCGCAGCGGACCCTTGACGGCCGAGGACGACCCACGCTCAGGCATGCGGTGGAAGGCGAGTTTTTGCCTTCCACCGCTTGCAAGCTGGGGGCTGGGGTTGGGTGGGGTCGATCCGTCTGCCGGCGCAGCGCGGCCGCAAGCGACGCAGGAGCGCGCCTCATTGACCTGGCTGGAATCCTGCGCCTCTGGCGCGCATCATGGCTTGGCAGACGTGCAGGGGCGCGAGACATAAAGCTCGTTCCGCGTACCCGAAGGGCGCGAAGCGGTCGGCCCACCAAGCGCAGCGACTGGCCCGACTTTGCGGAATGCGGCTTTATGTTGCAATGCCGAAGGCATTCACCCCTGAAGGGCTGTGCCGTGGGGTGGCTGGGTTGTGTGGGGCCTTACTGCTGCCGACGTAGTCGGTCTGGCCTGGGTTTCAAAGGGCATCCCTTTGGCACATATGAGGACAGAACCCGTAGGGTTTTGTATTCATATTTATCGTGCCTATGCCAGGGCGCTTCCCGCACGCGGACGGCTGCATTGTGGTTGCACGCGGTTGCTTATGGTTGCAGCGCGGTTGCATGGGGTTGCAAATCGGTTGCATGGGGTGTTGTTACCAAATATATAGGGATCGCCGGTTTGCGTTACCTAATATATTAAGATTCCTATGTTCTCGGGGTCGGGTCGCCGCAGTCATGATATCCCTGTGGTTAATCCGGCTGACCCATCGCCTCGGCATCCAGGGCGTCCAGGAGCGCGACGCGCACGCCGGCACCAATAGCCCTTGCCATACCGCCGTGCGCAGCGCCACGGGCCTGTAATCGCGCCGGATGGGTCGCCTCATGAACTTCCTTGAGCTTCATGATCGCTACGCGGGTATAAACTTCGGTGGTGGTCAGCTCGGCGTGCCCCAGCAGCGCCTGGATGAACCTGATGTCCGCACCGTTCTCTAGCATGTGTGTAGCGCAGGCATGGCGGAACAGGTGGCAGGAACTATTCAACGGGCCGGACGCCTGCACCCGCTCAAGGTTGGCGCGGTCAATGATCTTTTTGGCAATGCCCGACATCTGCTTGGCGCTCACGCGCTCATGATGTTTTGACAGGAACAGCGTGGCGTCGCTGTCGTCGTCAAGGTAGCGCGGCCGCACTTCCTGCACATACCGGGCAATCCAGGCCAAGGCCCGCTCGCCGATCGGCACCATGCGGTCCTTCTTGCCTTTGCCCAGCCGCACCAGCACCGTGCCGCGCTCGGCGTCGATGTCATTGAGGTCAAGGCCGACCAGCTCGGCGCGGCGCATGCCGGTGCTGTACAGCGCTTCCAGCATGGCCCGGTCCCGGATGCCGAAGCCCGACGGGTCGTCAATGTCGGCCGCGTTCAGTACCTGGGCAATTTCGGCGACGGTCAGCACGTGGCGCGGCAAGCGATTCTCCTGCTTTGGCAGCTCCATTTCGCTGGCCGGGTTGAACAGCAGGTGATGGCTTTTTGCCATCCATTTGAAGAACATACGCACCGTGATCAGGCGCTTGCTCTGGGTCTGGCGCGACAGCGGCGCATCGTCGACCTTGCGCCGGTAGGCAAAGATGTATTGCCGATAGCGCTCCAGCATCGCCCGTGTCACCTCGTGCGGCGTGGTGACGCTGCGCTCTTCGCACCAGTCGATGAAGTAGCCCATTTCGATGCGACGGTTCTTGAGCGTCGTCGCCGAGTAGTGCATAGCCTGCGTCCAGTCGATGAACTCGATCAGGTAGGAGCGGAAGCCCCCACGGGTTTCCGGGTCGCCGGCATAGTGCAGCGGACCGGGCAGCTTGCCAGGGCGTGTCGGCCTCATACTGCACCCGCCGACGCTGCTACGACTACGACCGGTACGCGGCCGACCGCCATAGGAGGTGCATTTTCAGAGGTAAATACCGTGTATTTCGTCGCAACCCGCGCCAGCACTGGCTTTGCGTGAAATTTCCCGCCCCGACCGGGGGCCGACCACCCACCGACCAGGGGCCGACCGGGGGCCGACCGCGAGCGACCACGCCCCGACCGCCGCCCGTCGTAGGCGTCCAATGCGCCAGCATCGAGCAAGCCCGCATACAAACCGCTGGCGGCGCTCATGCCTCACCCGCCAGCGTCGGTACGATCAGGATCGGTACGACCGGCGCGTGGCCGTTCGCCATAGGAGGTGCATTTTCAGACGCGAATGGCGCGTTTTCCGCCGAAACCCGCGCCAGCACTGGCGTTGCGGCCGATTTGACGGCCCGACCGGGGGCCGACCACCCACCGACCACGGGCCGACCGGGGGCCGACTGCGCGTGACCGTGCCCCGACCGCCGCCCGTCGTAGTCATCCAAAGCCCCGGCATCGAGCAGGCCGGTCAGGTGCGGCGCGTTGTTGCCGTCGCCGTCATAGAGCATTTCATACACATAGCCCTGCCCACGCTCGGCGCGGTGCACCAGCAGGTATTCCAGCTCGGCCAGCCGCCCAAGGTGGATTTTAAGCTGGGTATCTCCCCAGCCGGTCGCCTCGCGCACGTCCTTGCGGCTAAAGTGATACTCGGTGCGGCGGATTCCCAGCGCTGCGGCCGACGTTTCCACCAGCGTATCGACCAGGCTCAAGAGCCGACGCGTCTGCGGCGGCAGCTCGTCAAGGCTGCGGCCCAGCACCTCATGCGTCAACCGGTTGGCCTGCTCAATGTCGGACGCCGTGACCTCGATGTATTCCAGCGCCGCGCCATTGCTGCCCGTCGTGTTCTTGGTGGCGCGCTGGTGTTGGTGCAGCAAGGCGATGGTGTCGATCAGCGTCAGATATTTTTCGTGATCGCGCCGGGTTCGCGTTTTATCCGATAGGAACGTGAGCTGGTCGGCGTAGGGATTGACCACGGCCAGCGGGCGTAGCAGGCGCTGTGCATTGCGGTGCAGGGCCAGAATCGCATCCTTGGCCTGTTTCGCCATCAGGCCCGACAGCATGCGCCGGTTACGTTGCAGGCTGTGGATTGCCTCGGTTTGCTCGCGCCCTTCATCGACGGTGAGCACGATGCAGCGATTCATCAGCTCTTCGTCAATCTCGATAGCCGTGGTGGTCAGGAAGATCATGACCGGGCCGGTGACGCGGTATTCCTGGGTGATGAGGTTGCCCGTGTTGGCGTCCTTGCCGGTCGATGCAATCATCAACTCGCCCTCGCTTTGCAGCAGCTTCAGGGCGTAGCTGGCCCGGCTCGCGCCTTCCTCTTCAACGATGGCAAGTATCTTGTGCTGCAAGTTCGTCTCGCCCATGTAGAACAGGCTCTGGCCGGTCATGGCGCTGTACTTGATGCGTTCTTCCTCCGGTATCATTGCCAGCACCGCATCCATCAGCGAGCTTTTGCCGGCCGCGCTTGACGACTGCACGACGATGGCGAGCGGCCTATCGAGCTTGCGGCTAACTGCCGCCAGGTAGCCAACAAGCTTGTTGGTGCGTTCGCCGACCAGCCCGCAAGCGTCGAAGTCGGCCACGATCCGGTCCAGCAGGTCGGGCGCACGCAGCAGAGCCAGCGCGGCATCGCGCTCGGCGTCGGTCATGGTCGGGATGGCCGGCGCTGTTTTCGTTGCGGACTTGATTCGCTCGTCCTGCAACGCTTCCAGTTTGAGCAGGATGCGCCCCAGGTCGTGCTTGATGAGGTCGTCGCGCACGGCCAGCTCCTTGGCCGCGTACAGCAGGTACTGGCTGCGCCCGCGCGCGCTGTACAGGTCCAGCGTATCGACGAAGTAGGCATCCTTACAGGATACGAGCAGGTTGATTTTGAGCGTTTCAGGCGACAGGTTTTTCGGCAGGCCGCGCACGCGGTAGCGCCGGTCGCCGAAGGTGAACACCACTTCATCATCCTTGATTTCGGCCTCGATGGACGCCGCCGCTGGCGCGGCCGTGGGCGAAGCGGCTAAGTTGGTGGAGTCCGACGGCGGGACAACAGCAGCGGTGGTCACGTCGGATGCCGGTGCCGGCTCAGGTGCGGCCGTCCCGACTGGCACAGGCGCGGCGCTAGCGTCGGCGGCGCACTCCATCGTCTCAACATGCTGGCCGGGTGCCGCCTGCGGCGGGATGCCCTTGCCGCACCACGCCGCCTTGCGGATCAGGATGCCCAAGCTTTTCGATGCCGGCGTCACCTTCAAGGCGTATTCGTTGGCGTCCATCCCCTTCGGAAACTGGATGCGATAGCACTCGATTCCGATTGCATTCAATTGCTCGGCCAGCGCGTCGGCCGCATTATCGCCCGCGTCGTCGCGGTCATATGCAATCAGGACGCGCTTGGTGCCGTGCCGCTGAAACGCGGCGATATGATCGGGCGTAAAACCGGACGTGCCATAGCTGGCCGTGACGTTGTGATAGCCCGCCTGCCAGAACGTGAGCGCGTCGATCAGCGCCTCGCACAGGATGATTTCCTCGTGCTGCTGCAACGCCACCTCGTTCCATACGCCCTGGTGCGGCCCCGGCAGATACAGGTGCGTCGGCGTGCCCGTGCGCAGATCGTCGCGCAGCTTGCGCGCGTAGGCTTCGGTGACATTGCCGCCAATGTCGATGATCGGCACGACGATGGAGCCGTTGAAGTGTTCGTGACCGGTTTCGCGCAGGATGCCGATGCCTTGCAAACGGCCCTTGAGTTCTGCGCCGGCCTTGACGTTCTTGGCAGGGAGCCGGTAACCCAGCGTGCGGTTGGCGTAACCCAGCCTGAAACGCTCGATCATTTCCGGATCGGTCAGCCCACGCTTGGCAAGGTAGGCCAGCGCTTCCGGCGATTCAAGCAAGGTCTGGTGGTAGAAGTCGATGACCTGGTTGAGCAATTCACCATCGGCTGCGGACGGCGCTGCTGGCGGCGGCAACTTGCGCGTGCGCGATACCTTGACCGGCTCGCCAACCCCCGCAGCTAAAGCAGAATCGGTGCGCAGCAGCTCGACCGCGTGCCGGAACGATACGCCGTTAGCTTTCATGACCCAATCAATCGGCCCGCCGCCAGCCTGGCATGCGCCAAGGCAGTGCCACAGGTTCTTGTCGGGGGTGATGACCAGCGAGGGCGTCTTGTCGGCGTGGAATGGGCAGCGGCCCACCAGATTGTCGCCGTGCCCCTTCAGCTCGATGCCGCGTGCTTCGGCCAATTGCAGCACCGACACGTCTTTTTTTAGTCGCTCGATCTCATCTTCCGGGATACGTGCCATAAATCCGCCTTTTCTCAAAAACCTGTCAAGTAGCCTTGTGGTGTATTTTTATTGTCCCTGTTATGCTACTATCAGTCAAGCTCAAAAAAAGGAGGGCATACACTTATGGCTACCGCAAATCTCTTTGTCCTCCCTATGAGTTTTCCCGAACGCTTGGCCTCGCTTCGCAAGGCACTTGGCTTTACACAGCAACAAATGGCCGACAAGATCGGCATGCATGTTTCGCAGCTAAAACGCTATGAATCGGGCGCGTCGCAGCCAACAATTGAGGTGTTCAGACGAATCGCTCTGGCTCTGAATGTCAGCGCGGATATGCTGCTTTTTGAACCTGACGAACGCGGCCCGGATGAACGATTGAAATTGCAATTTGAAGCCGTTTCCAAGCTCGATGAGAAAGAACGTGAGGCAGTAGAGACTATGATCGCTGGCGTTTTGCACATGCACGACGCCAAGCGCTGGACACAAACTCCTACCCCTGCCGCTAAAGCCAAGGCCAACGAAACCAAACGCTGACCTTAGCGACAGACTCGGCAATG
>NZ_WHJF01000185.1:0-5949 GCF_011682185.1 Massilia genomosp. 1 | reverse complement strand
ATGCCTGATGACCATAGTAAATCGGTACCACCCCTTCCCATCCCGAACAGGACCGTGAAACGATTTTACGCCGATGATAGTGCTGCAACCAGTGTGAAAGTAGGTCATCGTCAGGCTAGTTATAAGAAGAAAACCCCGGTAAGCCCAAGCGCGCTCAAGATCGCGCTTAGTGCAAACCGGGGTTTTTTTTCGTCCGCGTTTTTGTGATCCGGCTAAAGAAAACGCTACCAATTAATAAGAATACGCCGTAAAATACGCGCTCAGGATTCGAAGTGCTGCTGCCCAGTCGGGAGCAACTACTTGTACAAGTTATGCCTGATGACCATAGTAAATCGGTACCACCCCTTCCCATCCCGAACAGGACCGTGAAACGATTTTACGCCGATGATAGTGCTGCAACCAGTGTGAAAGTAGGTCATCGTCAGGCTAGTTATATGAGAAAGCCCCACCAGCCAACGCGCTCAATCGCGTTTCGTGCAGGTGGGGTTTTTTTTCGTCTGTAAGAGGCGGCTACGCTCTATCGCATCATTGGTTTCCAAAAGAGTTCGGGTGCGATCTCCTTCATGATATGCCCGCCGTCTTTCGAGCCCTTCCCTGCAAGCGAACCACATTTCTTATCGCTGGAGCCTGAGCGCCGTACCGCGGCTGATACTCTCGCCGTCGTCCTGGTGCAAACGCCAGAAGGTCAGCGATGACATCACGGTAATGATCGACAGCGTCGCAAACCCATGATGCAACGCGCTGATGACCATGGTGCGGTCGGTCTGCGGCAGGTCGCCAAGGAACCAGGCAGTGACCAGCGATCCGGCAGCGAGCCCGAAACTCATCGACAACTGCTGGAACGAGCTTGAGATGGTGCTGGCCATGCTCGAATCCTGGTCGTCGACATCGGCATAGGCGAGTGAATTCATGCACGAGAACTGCAGCGAATTAAAAAACCCCTGGGTCAGCCCAAGCATCACTATCAAGACCAGTGGCGTGCCGGCGCCGACAAAAGCGAACAGGCCGATCGTCAAGCCGATGCAGACCGTATTGACCACCAGGATCTGGCGATAGCCGAAGCGATGCAGCAAGCGTTGCGACACCAGTTTCATCGCCATCGCCGCGATCGCCGCCGGCATCATCAGCAAGCCTGATTTCCACGCCGGAAAACCCAACCCGACCTGATAAAGCAGCGGCAACAAAAATGGCATCCCGCCCAATCCCAGCCGCGTCAAAAAGCCACCGACCACGGCAATGCGGAACGTGCGGATGTGAAACAGCGACAAGCGCAGCAGCGGAAACTTCCTGCCGCGCGCATACAGGGCGTACGCGCCCAGCAAGCCGAGCGACGAGGCCAGGATGGCCGCAGCGGTCAAGGGCGCCAATGTATGCTCGCCGAAAATTTCCAGGAACCACGACAGCAAGGCCGTCCCCGAACTGAACAGGATCAGGCCGACCACATCGAGCGGGCGCTGCTGGGCCGCGCGGTAATCGGGCATGTAGCGAAACACCAGGAACAGCGCAACCAGGCCGACCGGCACGTTAATGAAGAAAATGTAGCGCCACGACACCCAATGCACGACCAGCCCACCCACGGTCGGTCCCAGGAGCGGGCCGATCAGCGCCGGGATGATCACGAAGTTCATCGCGCCCAGCAATTCCGATTTGGGAAAGGTGCGGATGATGGCGAGGCGGCCGACCGGCATCATCATGGCGCCGCCCAGGCCTTGCAGCAAACGGGCGGCGATCATCATCGGTGCGTTGACCGCCATGCCGCACAGGACCGAGGCCAGCGTGAAGACCACAATGGCGACCGCGAACACGCGGCGCGTGCCGAAGCGGTCCGCCATCCATCCGCTGACCGGAATGCCCACGGCCAGGCTGAGGATATAACTGGAGACGATCGATTTCAGGCTGAGCGGGGTCACGCCCAGGCTGGCCGCGATGCTCGGCACCGCTGTGTTGACGATGGTCGCATCGAGCTGCTCCATGAACAGCGCGGCGGCGACGACCCACGGCAGGTAGGTCTTGACGGATGCTTGACTCAGAACATCCTCGCATTGCTGTGTAAGGGGTGATTGGACGATCGCGGCTGCGCGCGTCCTTTGCGCCAGCCGACCTTGGTGTTCGCCGTCAAACCCATTCCCATCCCCAGACAATCTTCCGGCAATGCTGCCAGCTTTCTTTTTATCAGTTCCCCGCTGCCGTGAGCTGCGGCCATGCGCACCCGCCGTCGCCGGGGGCCGGGACGATGTGTACCTCGACGAATATTACACCTAACGAAAGCCTCGAATCTTACTTTTTTCACATCAAGGCTGAGCCCGCAAGCGAGCCTCGAATCATTGTCCATCGCACCGCCTTGAACGCCCTCGAGAAATAGGCAATCAAGCGAGAGTCCTTTGTATTTCCGGGCGCGCCCGTGATTTGTAAGATGCATCACCTGTCCGTACTTCAAGGAGAACCGCATGTCCAGCCATCACAATTTGCATCAGAAAGTTGTCCTCATCACCGGCGCCAGCAGCGGCATCGGCGCGGCCACCGCGCGCTTGCTCGGACGCCACGGTTACCGACTCATGCTCGGAGCGCGCCGCGCCGACCGCCTGACCGCGCTGGTTGCCGAGATCCGCAGCGAAGGCGGCGCCGCCGAAAGTTTTGCCATGGATGTGCGCCGCCCGGAAGACGTGCAAGGCTTCGTGGCCTTCGCGCTCGACGTGTACAAGCGGGTCGACGTGTTCGTCAACAACGCCGGCGTCATGCCCTTGTCTCGGCTCGATGCGCTCAAGGTCGATGAATGGAATCACATGATCGATGTGAAAATCCGCGGTGTCCTGCACGGTATCGCCGCCGCCTTGCCCGTGATGCAGGAACAGCGCTCGGGCCAGTTCATCAACCTGTCGTCGATCGGCGGCCATGCCGTCAGTCCCACTGCCGCCGTGTACTGCGCGACCAAGTTCGCGGTGGGGGCGCTGTCGGAAGGCTTGCGCCAGGAAGTGGGCGGCGACATCCGCGTGACCGTCATCTCGCCGGGCGTGACCGAGTCGGAACTGGCGGAAACGATTTCCGACCCGCTGGCGCGCGAGGCCATGCGCGATTTCCGCCGCGTGGCGATCGCCCCGTCGGCCATCGCCAGCGCCATTCGCTTCGCCATCGACCAGCCGGCCGACGTGGACGTGAGCGAAATCATCGTGCGCCCGACCGCCAGCCCTTACTGACGATTTTCTTTTGTTGACTACTCTCAATACGGCCACGGCCGGCATTCGTACGATTGCCTGTCGGTCATCCTGGCCGGCACCGTGAAAGGGAGTCACCATGAGATGCGTGTTCAGGGATGTAGTTCACCACAATCGTCTTGTATTAGCCGCAATGGCGGCGGGCCTGGCCGCGCTTGCCATCGCCGGGTGCGGGCGCAGTGACGAGGCGCCGGGCCTGTCGACGGCGGTGCGTCCGCAGTTCAGCGCCGAGCTGGCGCGCACCTCGCACGGCATCGCCCACATACGGGCGCGCGACTTTCGTGGTATCGGTTACGGCCTCGCTTATGCCTATGCCCAGGATAATGTGTGCATGTTCGCCGATACCATCCTGACGGTGCGCGGCGAGCGCTCGCGGTTTTTCGGCGCGGCCAAGGCGGCAACGCCGGCGGCCAACGGTGAATATGGCGCCAACAGCGATTTCATGAAACTCAATAACGAGGACAGCGACTTCTTCTTCAAGGGCTATCTCGACGTGGAGCAGCTAAAGGCCGGCTATGCCGCCGGCAGCCAGGAAGCGCGCGACGTGTTGACGGGTTACGCGGCCGGCTATAACCGCTATCTCAAGGAATATGCCGGGCGCTATCCTGCCGCGTGCAACAAGGCCCCGTGGGTCAGGCCGATCAGCTATGAGGACATGATGCTGGTATTGGCCGAGAAAGCGCTGCACGCGTCGGGCCAGGTATTCGCGCAAGAGATCGTGGACGCCGCGCGCGAGGGCGGCGTTGCGCTCGTGGACAAGGGAGCGCAGCTGCGGGTCAGCGATACCGGTTTTCTGCAGCGCAGGCTTGACCGTTTGAGCAGGGAGCAATTGGGAAGCAATGGACTGGCGCTCGGCAAGGACACGACGGCGAGCGGGCGTGGCATCCTGCTCGGTAATCCGCATTATCCCTGGACCAGCACTGACCGCTTTTATCAGGCACACCTGACCATTCCCGGGCGCTACGATGCCAT
Source organism: Massilia genomosp. 1 (assembly GCF_011682185.1). Taxonomy (NCBI): domain Bacteria; kingdom Pseudomonadati; phylum Pseudomonadota; class Betaproteobacteria; order Burkholderiales; family Oxalobacteraceae; genus Massilia; species Massilia genomosp. 1. The sequence goes on along the minus strand of NZ_WHJF01000185.1, from coordinate 1,765 downwards.
GGGCGTCATCCTGGGTGGCATACCGATGATCGTTATCGGCTTTAACAAGGATATAGCGTGGACGCATACCGTCACCCGCGCGGTGCATTTCACGACCTTCAGGCTGGCGCTCGAGACGCGCGATCCGAGCGGCACGACGTATTTGTACGATGGCGTGCCTGCCAAAATGACGTCCAAAATGGTCAGCGTCGACAGCCTGCGGCCGGATGGCAGTATGACCAGGCGCAGCAAGACCTTCTATTTCACCAGGCAAGGCGTGGTGATGGTCAAGCCGGACGCCGGCATTACCTGGTCGGCGCAGGCGGTGCATGTGCTGGGCGACGCCAATCGCCACAATACGCGTTTGATCGAACAATGGATCGGATTGGGCAGTGCTCGCAATGTGAATGAGATGAAGGCGTCGCTCGACAAGATCGTGGGACTGCCCTGGGTGAATACCATGGCCGCCGACCGCGATGGCAATGCCCTGTATGCCGATGCCAGCGTGGTGCCCAAGGTCGGCGCCGACAAATTCGCGCCGGATTGCCTTGTGCTGCCGCAGCTGTTGATGTTCGACGGCTCGCGCAGCGCGTGCGCGTGGGGAAGCGACGCGCACGCGCCGGCGGGCGTCCATTCGCCTGTCGATGCGCCGTGGATGATGCGCAGCGATTATGTCGGCAATTCGAATGACAGTTACTGGCTGTCGAATCCGCGCGCCTTATTGACAGGGCCGGCGCCGTTCGGCTATTCGCCACTGTACGGGGCGACCGGGGTACACCAGATGCTGCGCACGCGGATCGGATTCAGGCAGCTCGAGGATGCCCTGGCCAATAAACCGCGCCTGTACATGAGCGACGTGCAGGAGCTGGCCTTTGCCAATCGCGTGTATGCGGCCGAATTGATGCTCCCGGAATTTCTGCCCCTGTGCGGCGCGTCCGCCGATGCGCTGTTAGCGCAGGCGTGCCGGGTATTGGGCGCATGGGACAGGCACGCCAATCTCGATAGTCGCGGCGCAGTGCTGTTTCGCGAGTTCTGGAACCGGGCATCGACTATTGCGGACAAATGGGCTGTCGCGCTGGACGCGGCCGATCCCGTGAATACGCCGCGCGGCTTGGCTCCGGCCGCAGGGCCGGCCATGCTGTCGGCGTTAAAGGACGCGGCGCGGCAGCTGCAGGCGCTGAATATACCGCTCGATTGCCGCCTGGGTGACTACCAGAGCGATACGCGCAATGGCGTGCGGGTGGCGCTGCACGGAGCGATTGGCGATATCGATGGCTCCTACAACTCGATTCATATGGAGACAGCGCTGCAGGCAGACGGGTATCACCAGATTGCATGGGGAACAAGCTATGTGCAGACGGTGACGTTTGACGAAGTGGGGCCGGTCGCGCAGGCGATGCTGCTGTATGGGCAGTCGGTCGATCCGGTGTCGCCCTACCATGTCGACCAGTTGTCCCTGTATTCGCAGAAGAGCTGGCCGCTGCTGCCGTTTACCCAGCACAGCATCCGCGACGACCCACGTTATTCAGTGACCACATTATCGGAATAGGCCTTGCCACTACGGGGAGGCTTTGCTATAGTTCGCCTCCCCGCTGAAGCGCTAGCGAAATCAAGTAGTTGCAGGACAGTTCAGGGGCGTTTCGAAAGAAGCGAAGTAGCAAAAAGAGGTTGACGAGAAACGCGAAACGCTGCATAATCTCACCTCTCTGCTGCAACGAACACAACGCTTCGTACCATGCGGCAAGATAGAAATACCGAATACGTTCTTTAACAATTAACAGTCGAT
>NZ_WHJF01000184.1:0-6024 GCF_011682185.1 Massilia genomosp. 1 | reverse complement strand
GACGACGGTACACCTCAATCCCGAAAAAAGTGTCACGGAAGCCGTCACCAAAAAGGAGAAAAATCAAGCACTCAAAAAAGCAGCGTAAAAATCGTATTTAGGCGACAACTAGCTTGCAAATTTCCGACCAGGTGAGCAGGTCTTTCGAGCTCGAGTGCCAGATACCTTTCTCGCCCGTGGTGAAGTTGAAGTAGGTGTCGCCGTCCTTGGTGATGGTGCCGGGGTCGTGCGCGTTCTTGACGCCGGCCAGTTCGATGGCCGACGCCGGGGCGACGCACATGGCCAGGGCCAGCGCCGCGATGAGTGGTTTTGACATGGGGTCTCCGTTATGGTTGTGCTTGTCCTGCCAACGGAGGGTAGGCCCGGCGCGCCGCGCGGACCAATGAATTTTTCGCGCCGCGCGATCACCGTTTCGGTATCGCACGCCAGGCTACCCTCCCCCCGCACCACAAGAATCCCTCCAAATGTTGCATTTCCGCAGCACAAGTTATCAAGATGACTGCGTCCGGGACAAAAATTATCGACAAGCGCCACCCTGCCCTATAAAGTCGAAGCTGAACCCCGCGCCGGCCCTATTCCCGCCAGCCTGAAAAACAACATTCCCGCACCTGGCCCGAGCCACGCGCACCGACGTGCTGCGCCTGCGCGCGGCATGCTTCACCGGACTCTCTATTTATGACCAAGCTTGCTTCCCGCACTGCCCCTGTCGTCACGCGCGCCTGCACCTTGGCCGCCCTGCTGCTGGCCGGCGGCGGCGCGCGCGCGGCCGATCGCGACGGCCTGGCCTGGACCTTCGGCGGTTTCGGCACGGCCGGCGTGACCTACTCCGACAACCGCCACGCCGATTTTTCCTCCAGCGTCCTCAAGGCCACCGGGGCCGGCTACACCGACGCCTGGAGTGCGCATGTGGACAGCCGCCTCGGCGCGCAGCTCGGCGTGACCGTCAACAAGCAGTGGTCGGGCGTGGTGCAGGTGATCGCCGAACAGCGGCTCGACCAAAGCTATCGCCCCATCGTCGAATGGGCCAATGTCAAATACCAGGCCACGCCGGACTTGTCGCTGCGGCTCGGGCGCATCGGCCTGCCGATCTTCCTGGCGGCCGACTACCGCAAGATCGGCTATGCCTACCCGTGGGCGCGCACGCCGGTGGAGGTGTACGGTGCCATCCCGATCAGCAACAGCGACGGGGTCGACGTCAGCTACCGCTGGCGCGCCGGCGACGTCAAATTCGTCAGCCAGGCATTCGCCGGCGGCACCACCCTGCAACTGCTCGACGATAACAGTGTCAAGGCGCGCAAACTGACCGGCGTCTCGACCACCGCCGAACACGGCGCCCTGAGCGGGCGCATCAGCGCCTTCAGCAGCGAGGTGACGATCAACCTGGCCGGCTATCTGTTCGACGGCCTGCGCCAGTTCGGCCCGCGCGGCGAAGACCTGGCGCGCCAGTATGAAGTCGAGCGCAAGCGCTTCAACGCCCTGACCGTCGGCGCCACTTACGATCCCGGCAACTGGTTCGTCATGGGCGAAATCGGGCGCTTCACCACCCATTCCTTTTTCGGCAAGTCGGTCACGGTATATTCCAGCGCAGGCTACCGCTTCGGCGCCTTCACGCCGTATATCGCGTTCGCCGGCGCCAAGGCCAAGAGTCCCACGCGCGACCCCGGCCTGCCGCTGGACGGCTTGCCGCCGCAGCTGGCGGTGCCGGCCGGCCAGCTCAATGAAGGCCTGAACTACCTGCTCAAGAGCGTGCCGGTCCAGAACACCGTCAGCGCCGGGATGCGCTGGGATGTGCGCCACAATATCGCCCTCAAGCTCCAGTACGACCGGGTGCGCCCGGGCCAGCATTCGCGCGGCACCCTGTTCAACGTGCAGCCGGGCTTTGGCGTACACCCGCGCGTGAACCTCGCGAGCGCGGTGCTCGACTTCGTCTTCTGAGGACGGCGCCATGACCCCCAACTCACTTCGACGCGTGCTGGCCGCCTGCGCCCTGGCGGCGGCATTGTCTGCGTCATCGCTGCCCGCCGCCGGCGCCGAACTGGTGGTGATCGTCTCGGCCAAAAGCCCGGTCGCCAGCCTGCGCGCCGACCAGGTGGCCGACATCTTCCTCGGCCAGGTCGGCACCTTTCCCGACGGCGCCGAAGCGGTGGCGCTCGACCAGCGCATCGGCTCCCAGCTGCGCGACGAATTCTATGCGCGCGTGGCCGCCAAGACGCCGGCCCTGCTCAAGGCTTACTGGACCAAGATGATCTTCACGGGACGCGGCCAGCCGCCCCAGGAAGCCGGCGACAGCGCCGCCGTGCGGCGCATGGTGGCCGACAATCCGGCCCTGATCGGCTACATCGACAAGGCCGCGCTCGACCCGAGCGTCAAGGCCGTGCTGGTGGTGCGCTGAGCATGAACGGCACGCGCGCCCGCCTCACGCGCCTGCTCGGGCTGGCGCAGGAAACCCACATCTCGCTGCCGCTGTTCGCCATGCTGCTGCTGGCGATGATCTGGATGGCCACCGACCACTTCATCGGCATCGAGCGCACCGCCGCGCAAAGCGCCGCGCGCGAGTCGAGCCAGGAACTGATCGACACCTACGAAGCGCAGATGCAGCGCAACCTGGGCAGCATCGACCAGACCCTGAAAGTGCTCAAGTACGCGGTCGAACTGAAAGGCACGGCCGGCGCCCTGCCCGCCCTGAACCAGCAAGGCTTGCTGCCTTCGGGCCTGGTGTTCGTGGTCAGCATCGCCGACCGCGACGGCATGCTGGTGGCCAGCAATCCACCGGCGCGCACGATCGACGTGTCGCGCCAGGGCTACTTCGGCTTCCACCGCGACAGCGATACCAGCACGCCCTACGTCAGCCAGACCCTGCGCGACGACGCCAATCCCGACTGGCACCTGCACTTCACGCGGCGCCTGAGCGACAAGGATGGCAGCTTCGCCGGCGTGGTCATCGTCGAAGTCGACCCGGCCTACTTCACCAGCGGCTACGAGCGCTCGCGCCTGGGCGAGTCGGGCGCGCTCGGGCTGTATGGCGCCGACGGCGTTTTCCGCGCCCTGCGCATCGGCGACAAGGTGGTCTGGGGCCAGGCCGCGCCGCGCTTCGCGCGCGAGGCCGGCGCCGGCCAGGCGGTGGCCAGCAGCTGGGACGGCGTGCGCCGCTACACCAGCGTGCGCCGCCTGCACGGTTTTCCGCTGACCGCGCTGGTCGGCCTGTCCGAACACGAGTCGATGGCCGCTTTCGAGCAGCAGCGCCGCAACTACCTGTGGGTGGCCGGCAGCGGCAGCGCCCTGCTGGTCGTCATCGTCACCCTGGTGTGCGTCTGGTCGTGGCAGCTCACGCGCACCCGGCGCCGCATCCGGCGCGCCCAGGAAACCTACGCCGCCGCGTCGGAAGCGAGCCTGGATGCGTTTTTCGTCATGCGCAGCATGGTCGACGACAGTGGCGCGATCAGCGACTTCGTGATCGAGACGACCAACACGCGCGCCGAAACGCTGGCCGGCATGGACAAGCCGGCCCTGCGCGGCATGCGCCTGTCGGCCATGCTGCCGGCTTTTCGCGACAACGGCATCTTCGAAGACCTGATCAAGGTCACCCTGGACGGCGGCGTGCATGAAGCCGAATGGCTGGCCGAATTGAGCGGCGCGCGCACCTGCTGGCTGCACCGCCAGGTGGTGGCGGTCGAAGACGGCGTGGTGGCGATCGTGCGCGACATCACCGAGCGCAAGGTGGCCGAGGAACGCATCCGCCACATGGCGCACCACGACGAGCTGACCGGCCTGCCCAACCGCAGCCTGATCCGCGACCGCCTGGACCAGGCCATCGTCCAGGCGCAGCGCCGCAACCGCTGCGTGGCGGTGGCCTTCATCGACCTCGATGGCTTCAAGCTGGTCAACGACGGCCTCGGTCACAACGCCGGCGACGAACTGCTCAAGGTGGTCGGCACGCGCATGGCGGCCTGCGTGCGGCGTGAAGACACGCTGGGGCGCTTCGGCGGCGACGAATTCATCATCATCCTGCCCGACCAGCCGGACAACCCGATGGCGGTCGCGCCGGTGCTGGAAAAGATACGCCAGGCCGTTACCGAACCGATCCTGCTGGGCGGCCAGGAAGTGCAGGTCAGCTGCAGCATGGGGGTGGTGATGTACCCGCGCGACGGGGCCGAGCCGAACACCCTGATGATGAACGCCGACGCCGCCATGTACCGCGCCAAGGAGATGGGCAACAACAACTTCCAGTTCTACACGCGCGAGATGAACGCCAGCGTGGAAGAAAAACTGGTGCTGCTCGAAGGCTTGCGCGGCGCCCTCGAGGACGGCCAGTTCCACCTGCTGTACCAGCCCAAGGTGGACCTGCGCAGCGGCCTCATTTTCGGCGTCGAAGCGTTGATCCGCTGGGAGCATCCCGAGCATGGCGTGGTCTCGCCGATGCGCTTTATCGGACTGGCCGAAGAAAGCGGGCTGATTGTCGCGATCGGCGACTGGGTGCTGCACACGGCCTGCCGCCAGAACAAGGCGTGGCAGGATGCGGGCCTGGGCCCGGTGACGATGTCGGTCAATGTCTCGCCGCGCCAGTTCGAAGAAAAGCGCCTGGTCGAACGGGTCGCCGCGGCCCTGCGCGAGAGCGCCCTGCCACCAAGCGCGCTGGAGCTCGAAGTGACCGAAAGCCTGATCATGCGCGACCTGTCGCAATCGGTCGAGAAGATGCGCGAGTTGAAGGCGATGGGCATTTCGCTGTCGATCGACGACTTCGGGACCGGCTATTCGAGCCTGTCGGCGCTCAAGTCCTTCCCCATCAGCACCCTGAAGATCGACAAGTCCTTCGTGCGCGAACTGGCCGACAATCCCGACGACCAGGCCATCGCCAAGGCGGTGATCTCGCTCGGGCACATGCTCAAGCTGCGCGTGATCGCCGAAGGCGTCGAGACCGAGCAGCAGTGTACCTTCCTGCGCGATAACGACTGCGACGAGATGCAGGGCTACCTGTTCAGCCGTCCGGTACCGCCGGCGCAGATCGCCTTGCTACTGGAGGAACAGGCGCGCATGCAGGCCGGCTGCGACAGCGCCGGGCGTGACTTGTTCGGCCCGCACGCCGATGCGGCATGACGACGATAGCTTGAACTAACCGTGGTGCGCGCAGGTCCAATCGGTACATGAGCGATGTGCCTGTGTTCTGATTGGAGGTTCTTCATGCTATCGAAACTACTCAAGGCGTTTCCCGGCGCATTTTCGAGCAAGGAATCCTCCGACGCGAGCGATCATGCGAACGACGGTATAGATATCGGGCGGTAAGCGCCAATCTGGTGGGCATGATTGCATGATCGTAATTCCTCTAAGCGGCCGTCGCGCACATAGCCTCACAGGCGAGCGGTCTTGCTCTCTCCGTTACCCGGCACCAGCGCCGGGATCGGCGCATCCTCGTCCAGCGGCCGCAGGCCGCCACTGCGGACCGGGCAGGCGTCGGCCGTTGGCGCATACACCTTCCCGTCACGCGGCAGATGCTCGGGCAAAGGCCGGCGCACCGACTTCTTGCGCGGCGCCTGGTCGGCGGCCGGCATCTCGCTCGCCGCCTCGGCCTCATCGCCCTGCGGGTCTTCCAGCTACAGGCCCAATGGCGCGATCTGGTGGTCCAGCTTTTCCGACTTGCGGCCGGACTGCATACGCCGCAACTTGGCGATCTGCAGCTTGAGCTGCCATGATCAGGAGCTGGGTACACACAATGCGCGCTTAACTTCTTTGACGAATCGCATGTAGGATATTTCCCGTCGATGTCGATCCGCTTTTATTAAAAATTTCGAGTAAAATTTAAATAGTGCCAACTACTATTAAAGCCGGCCATATTAGTGGCCGCCACTAACAAGGACAATCTCGCATGCCCCTTCCGTCCACCGGCCGGCTCGGCCACTACGGGCCCAATGCCGTTTTGAGTGGAAGTTGACTTCGGCTACCATATCGGCTACCGCTGTGAATGTCTGCGCCTTGCGGCGCTTGTCGATGTCCGGTCCGGAGCAGGGTCAAGGGCGGGCGGCGCGAAGC